>NZ_JAXAVV010000015.1:0-225497 GCF_033949925.1 Lentzea kristufekii | reverse complement strand
CCCCGCGTCGATCCCCAGCTCGCGGGCGACCTCGCTGATCGTGCGACCGGAATCGATCACACGATGCGCAGCCTCGACCTTGTACTCAGCCGTGTACGACCGGCGCTTACGAGGAGGCATACGGACATCCTTCCAGCAGAACCGCTGGTCCTGCTAACTCGGTGTCCACTGCCTGGGGTGAACCTCAGAGATGGTTTCCGGGTTCGCTACAGGTTGGACGACGGCACGGTCTTCTCGGAGAACGGGTTCGCGACCAAGGCCGCTGCGGAGGACCGTGCGGCGGATGTGGAGTCGGATCAGAGGCGACGGCGGTTCGCCGATCCCAGGCTGGCGAAGACCACGGTCGACGAGTGGGTCAGGAGTTGGGCGGACGCCCACGGTGTCACGGCGATGACGTGGTCGACGTATGACTCGCATCTGCGTAACCACATCCTGCCGCACTGGTCTGGCACGGCGGTCGGTGACATCGAGCGGATCAAGGTGAAGGGGTGGGTTAACAAGACGCTGCGTACGAAACTGAGTGACAAGAGCGCCAAGGACATCCTGGTGCTGTTCTCCCAGATCCTCGGCGAAGCCGTCGAAGAAGGGCTTATCGGGTCGAATCCCTGCGCGAAGTTGCGGATCAACTTCGAGGACCGTCCTGAGCGACCGATCGCGACGACGGACGAGGTGGACGCGTTGGCGGGCAGGATGGAACCGGACGACGGGTTGCTGACGATCACGGCCGCCTACACCGGGATGCGGTGGGGTGAGCTCGCTGGTCTGCAGTGGAGCCGAACCCATCTCGGCGACAACCCGAAGATCGTGGTGGATCCGGACATCGGTGCGTTGCACGAGGTCCGGGGACACAGGTTGGAGCTGGGTCCGCCCAAGACTCCTGCCAGCGCGCGCACGGTACACCTGCCGCCGTTCCTGGTCGCCGAGTTGATCGCACACCGCGAACGGAACTGGGAGTCGCAGTTCGTGTTCCCCGGTGCCCGGGGTGCGTTGCGGCGGCGGTCCAACTTCCGGCAGCGGGCGTGGTTGCCCGCGAAGGCCGGCAACCCGAAGCTGGGATGGAAACCGTTGAACCCGGAGCTGCACTTCCACGATCTGCGGCACACGCACGAGACGTGGCTGATCGAGGATCAGGTTCCTCGGGTGGTGCGGCTGGCCCGGTTGGGTCACAAGCGCAAGGACGTCGACGACAACTACTCGCACGTGACCGACGTCATGATCGCCCGGATGCTGGCGGGGTTGCAGCGCCGCTGGGAAGAAGACGGGGGATGGACGTGGGAGCGGGAAAATGGGCCGTCAGCGGCATGAACGCTTAGGTATCGCGAATGTGTTCATCAGGCCGTGCTCCCCATTTGCTCCCCGCAACGACAAACGGCCCGCCGATGGAATCCATCGACAGGCCGTCTGACTAGGTAAAACACACTGTGGGCGATACTGGGATCGAACCAGTGACCTCTTCGGTGTGAACGAAGCGCTCTCCCGCTGAGCTAAACGCCCGTGTTCTGTTGTGTTGCTGTCCCGCTCTCGCGGTGTGGCCATAGCCTACAACATCATCAACGAGAACCAAAAATCGGGCTCTGCAACCAGCTCCACTCAAGGCCGAACCAGCCGCCTACCAGCGCGAACACGTTGAGGAAGTAGCAGGTTACGAGGACGATGGCGCAGACGCCCGCCATCACCAGGCCGCGGACCCAGGACGGCTGGCGCTTGAGCCACGCGACCCAGCGGTCGTAGTAGCGCTTGGCGAACTGCAGGACTCGGCCTGCCCACTCGAACTCCGTGGCGAGGATGGCGAGGCCCGCGAAGACCACGAGCCAGCCCGGGCCCGGATACGGGATCATGATGATGCCCGCGATCAGGACCAGGCCGCCGATCACGCCCACGCCGATCCGGTAGGCCAGGTTCAGCGCCGGGTTCCTGTGGAACCAGTGGCGCCAGCCCTTGTGCTCTTCGGGCTTCACGTCGGGCTTCGTCATGTGTCGATCATCCTGTTGGGATTCAGGCGGGTGCAACCTGGCCGCCCGCTAGCACCTCCGAGGGTTTCGGCGGGGCCTGGCGGCCTGGTTCGAGCGACACCGCGAAGGTCGTGTGCTTGTGCGCGTCGGAGGACCAGGCCAGCAGTTGCGGGTCGGTCGAACCGGCTCGTACGTCGAACATCGCCAACGGTACCGGCGCTTTGGTGCTCGCGCCCCAGACTACGTAAACGTGACCCGAGTCGTTCGGTTTCAGGTTCATCGGCACCACGGCGCCCGAGGTCGGGTTCGAGAGGACGACGGCCACCTCGTCGCCTGAGCCCGTGCGCAGGACCGCCCTGTTCGTGGCCGGGTCGGCGGCCAGGGAGAGGGCCTTGTTCAGGTCTTCGGTGCGGGCCTGGGAGGCCGCTACCTCGTTCGAGAGCTGGTTCACGCGCACGCCGAGGTAGCCGGCGCCTGCCAGTACGGCCAACGCTGCCGCGGCGGCCAGCAGGACGCGGCCGGTGCGGCGGCGGTGTTGCGGGCGCAGTGGGATCGGCGCGGCGTGGGGCGGGGTGTGGTGGACGGGCACTTCCTGAGGGATGTGCTCGATCTGTTCCATTAGCTTCGCGCGCAGGCGGGGTGGTGGCTGTTCCTGGTGGACCGCGCCGCCGATGCCCGCCAGCACCTCCTGCGTCGCCTGGACGGTGCGCTGGCACGTGGTGCACGTAGGCACGTGGTCGCGGGCCAGTGCTTCCTCGTCTGGCTCCAACGAGTGCATCGCCCAGCCGACGGCGAGCTCCTCGTGAGCGCACAGGTCGCCGTTCACCGGTGAACTCCTGTCGTCTCGCCGGTCTCTCCGGCCCACAAGTTCCCCAACGTGCCTCTCAGGCGTCTGATCGCCGCGAACGTGCGCGATTTCACAGTTCCCAGTGGGACGCCTGTCAGCTTTGCCACCTCGCACTGCGTGTAGCCGCCGAGATAGGCGAGCGCTATTACTTGGCGCTGTTCTTCCGGCAGCGTGTGCAGGGCCGCTCTGACCTCGGCGCTCACCACGCTGATCAACGCTGCGTGGTCGGAGCCCTCGGCAGGAGGGGAGATGTCGTCGGTGAGGGGAACAGACCGACGACGCTGAGTGTTCTCCTTGCGTACGGCGTCGACCGCGCGGTGGTGCACCAAAGTCATCAACCAGGTGCCGAAACTTCCGCGGGCGGGGTCGAACCTGGCAGGGTGCCGCCAGAGTGCGAGGAAGGCTTCCTGGACGACGTCCTCGGCCAGTTCCGGGTCCACGCAGATGCGCCTGGCCAGCGAATATGCTGGTGTGCCGTACCTGTCGTACAGCTCACCGAACGCCGACCGATCGCCCTGTGCGAGTCTTTGCACGAGCTCGAAATCGGTCGGCCGGCCGTCGCTCGACGCAACGGTTGGGCCGGGCGAGTCAGCCACCAGAGATGTCCTCACGTCCAACATTCGCGCAACAGCCGGTACCGGGTTCAGGTTAGACCCAGCAAGATGGGAGTCGCTGAACACCGGCTAACGAGCGAGGAGGCCACGGAGCGCGTGCACGCGGTCGCGTTGCGAAGTCGAGCTGACCCGATGGGGTGATCTGGACCCGATTCGCGAGCGTTCCTCGCCACATGCACGTCACAACTAAGGTGCTCGGTCGTTTCATTGACCGGGAAGGGAGAAGAGGGTAACGACGATGCGCAACGATCACGTGACGCTCCGCTCGACAGCGGTCTTCGACCTGCTGGCACCGAGGACCCCCGCGGTCCCGGTTCAAGTGGAGCTTCGATACGACACGAAGGACCCGTACGCGGTCGTGGCCGCGTTCCGCACCGGCCGCGCCGGTTGGGTCGAGTGGGTGTACGCCCGCGACCTGCTCGCAGACGGGCTCATCGCCGACGCCGGCGACGGTGACGTCCGGATCCGCCCCGCCGCAGACGACCCCGAGGTCGTCGTGATCGAGCTGAGCTCGCCTTCCGGGCACGCCATGTTCGAGGCGTCCGCCCAGGAACTCGCCGACTTCCTCGATCGGACCTACGACGTCGTCGTGCCGGGCAACGAGCACCTCTGGGTCAACGTCGATGAGGCGCTCACGCACCTCATCTCGAACGACTTGAGCTGAATAATCCGAGGTAGGGGGCCCGCGATGCCGAAGCGGGCACCCCCGGTGAAACTCGCTTGAACCCCTCGTATAAGCTTCGTTTCAACATCATGAAGTCAGTGATGTACGCGGATGTAGCGCAGTTGGTAGCGCATCACCTTGCCAAGGTGAGGGTCGCGAGTTCGAGTCTCGTCATCCGCTCTGTGGTTCCACGGTGTACTTGCCGTGGGGTCATGCTCCTGGCGGAGTGGCCGAGTGGCTTAGGCAAGGGCCTGCAAAGCCCTGTACACGGGTTCGATTCCCGTCTCCGCCTCGGACGATTAGCTCAGCGGGAGAGCACTACCTTGACACGGTAGGGGTCACAGGTTCAATCCCTGTATCGTCCACTTCGGATCGGCGAGCGGGGCCAGGTGCACAGCGCACCTGGCCCCGCTGTCGTTTCACCGGCGTGCCGGCGGGTGCGTCACCCCGAAGATCAGCCGATTTGGAACTTCGGGGGACCGTCGGATAAAGTTCCTCTCGCACCACGGGAAACCGCGGCGCACGCGGATGTAGCGCAGTTGGTAGCGCATCACCTTGCCAAGGTGAGGGTCGCGAGTTCGAGTCTCGTCATCCGCTCGGACGATTAGCTCAGCGGGAGAGCACTACCTTGACACGGTAGGGGTCACAGGTTCAATCCCTGTATCGTCCACTCACTGCAGAAGCCCTCGATCGAACATGATCGAGGGCTTCTTGCTGTTCGCGGCAACGTCGTGTCCGCCCAGTTTTTGTCCAATTAATGGTCGGAACGGCTGAAAATGCCCACTTTTTTGTCTTTTATCGCGGCATAGTCGCATCTACTGTTGGTCGCTGTGTCCGGCTATCAGTTCGATTTCTTCATCAGCTACAGCCGCCAGGGCAGTGTGCAGAAATGGCTGCTGAACCACTTCTACAACAAACTCGTCGAGTGTCTCGCCGACGAGTGCGCGCCCACGCCCAGGGTCTACATGGACCGGTTCATGCCCAAGGCGGTGGAGTGGTCGCACAACCTGGAGACCTCGCTGCGGCGCAGCAAGATCATGATCCAGGTCATGACCCCGCACTACTTCACCTCCGGCTGGTGCATGGCGGAGCTCTACAGCATGCGGGCGCGAGAGGACATGCTCGGCTTCGCGAGCGACAAGATCCCCCAGGGACTGATCTACCCGATCCTCTACTCGGATTCGGAGAACTTCCCGATGGAGGAACGGATGCGCAAATGGCACGACTTCAAGGAATACGCGCATCCCGATCCGGTTTACCAGCAGACCGTCCACTACTTCCAGTTCCACAAAGAGGTGAAGCAGCTGGCGTGCGATCTGGTCGAACTGGCGGACCAGGTTCCCGACTGGCGACCCGACTGGCCGATCGTCGAGCGTCCTGACCCGATCGTCACTCCGCGACCGCCCTTACCGAGGTTCAAGCCATGTCCGGAACCGTGATCACGTTCTACTCCTACAAAGGCGGCGTCGGGCGCAGCTTCACCTTGGCCAACACGGCGGTGTTGCTCGCACGGTGGGGTTACCGGGTGCTCGCCATCGATTGGGACCTGGAGGCCCCGGGTCTTCACCTCTACTTCCGCCCACACCTTTCCCAGGTGCCCGACAGCGGCGTGGTCGATCTCGCACACGACTTCATCAGAAAGGTCGAAGCGCCCGGACCGCACACGGTCCGTGTCGACGTCGAGGGCGGCGTGCTCGACCTGATGGCCGCCGGCAAGGTCGTGGGCAACAAGCTCGACCTCTCCTACGCGTACCGGATGCAGGAGATCGACTGGGCGGACCTCTACGAGCAGGGTTTCGCCGCGTTCCTCGAAGACCGCCGCGACGAGTGGACCGCCAAGTACGACTTCGTGCTGATCGACAGCCGGACGGGTGTCTCCGACATCGCGGGCATCTGCACCGCACAACTCCCGGACCGCCTGGTGGTGGTGTTCACCGCCAACGAGCAGAACCTCAACGAGGTGGTGGACATCGCCCACCTCGCGGACATGGCGAGGGATCGGCTGCCCTACGACCGGCCGCGCCACCAGGTGATGCCGGTGCTGTCCCGGCTGGACAACCGGATGGAGTACCAGCGGGCCGAGGAGTGGCAGCAGAAGTGCGTCGGGGTCGTCGCCCCCTTGTTCGGCAACTGGCTGGTCAAGGGCGTCACCCCGGAGCAGATGGTGCGGCATCTGACGGTTCCGTACATCTCCTACTGGAGCTTCGGCGAGCTGCTTCCCGTGATGGCCGAGCGTCCTCCGTCACCGGACCAGATCTCCTTCGCGCTCGAGACCGTCGCCGCGGTCATGGCGCACCAGTTCGATCGGACCGACCTGCTGGCCGACAACCGCGACGCCTATGTCGCGGCGGCCCGCTCGCGGCGGCGCAAGTTCGACTGGGACCTCCTCGTGTCCAGCCCGCGAACGTTGTGGCGCACGGGAACGGAGCTGATCACCGAGCTCCGGCTGCTGGGAATGACGGCGGACAGGTCGGTGTCGGGCGATCCCGAGTTCCTCGACCAGACCGGTGACCCCGCCGAACACCTCTGCCTCGTGGTCGACGGTGAGCTCAGCCGGTGGCAGCTGACCGAGGCGGAACGGTTCGTGCGGCGCACGCTCAGGCCGGACGGTGCCCAGCGGCAGATGTTCTGCCTGCTGACCCGCGGTACGGACCGCGAGCGGCTGCCCGGCTTCCTGCGCAACCTGAGGCATCTCGAGTTCGACCCGGCCTCCCGTCCCGTCCGGGTGGCACGGGAGCTGCACGACCTCATCCGGGCGACGCCGGCCCCTGAGACCGAACCGGACCTCGAAGCGCTGCGCGGTGCGGAGGCGGCTCTGCGGGAGTTGCCCGAGCTGCTGCCGTACGCGGGGAGGTCCGCGCTCATCGACGAGACGGTGCTCGGCATGGCCTCAGCGCTCGACGACGGGGACATGGACCTGCTGCGCGACCGATCGGCCGACCTCCTGCTGCTCAGCAAGTCCCACCGCGACGGGGCCGGGATCGAGCTGCCGGCGCGACTGCGTGCCGAGGTGGGCGACCTGCTCACCCGGATCGATCGACGAATCAACGCGTTGACGAACTGAAAGGCGGCGTGATGCCGGAGACGTACGGCCCTCAGGCACGGGCGGCACTGATGCAGCTGATGCTGGAAGACCGCGCCATTGCGCACAAGGAGTTGAGCGACCGGTTCAAGATCAAGCTGCCGCCCAAGGAACGCGGTCCGCTGAACGACGACGAGTTGATGTCGACCTCGAAAGAGGGCGGCAGGTTGGTGCACGAGATCACCGACAAGGGTGTCGAGTGGTGCATGAACGACCTCGTGGGCGGCGAGGGACCGACCCGCTCGGGGCCGCTGGCGCGGGCGCACGCCGAGATGCTGCGCCGCGTCATCGGGTTCCTCCACCGGCGTGGTCTGCTCGCCGAGGCGGTCCGCTCGGGCGACCTGGAGTCGTTGATCCGCGCGGCCTACGCCGATCTGGCCACCGCGCCGGAGGACTGGATCCGCCTGGCCCGCATCCGTCCCCGCCTGAACGGCGCCGGCAAGGGCGAGGTGGACGACGTGCTGCTGGAGATGATGAAGACCGGGACCGTCCACCTGGCACCGGACTCGAACACCAAGATGCTCACCGCCGAAGACCGTGCCTCGGCGGTTCGGATCGGTGGTGAGGACCTGCACCTCATCGCGATCGAGGAGTCGTCATGACCGCCCAGTTGCGGGAGGCGCTGGCCGCGCTGCGCTTCAACTCCGCCGAGACGCCCGACGACGTCTGGCAGACCTCGCCGTCCCACGTCGACGGTCTGCACCCGAGGGCGGAGCACCGCATCAGGACCGGTATCGCCGATGCCAAGGCGAGCAACGGCCCCAGCCCCATCGGGCTCGCGTTGCAGGGACGCAAGGGCATCGGGAAGACCCACCTGCTCGGCTCGGTGCGCCGGATGGTGCAGCGGGAAGGCGGGTACTTCTTCCTGATCGAGCTCACCTCCGGCCAGATGTTCTGGGACGACGTCGCCGACGCGATGCGCAGCGAGCTCCTCAGGACCAACGACGACGGCGACTTCCAGCTGACGGTGTTGCTGAAGCAGCTGTGCCAGCGGGCGAACGCCTCGGAGGAGGTCACGCGGGCGGTCCTCGGTGAGGCTCCGCTGATTCCGGACGACCTCCGCGCGTTGCTGAACGGCCTGCGTCAGGTGGAAAGCCGGATCGCGGTCGAATGCGGTGACACGGTCAAAGCGCTGGTGTTGTACGCCTCCGAGCACGCGGACGTCGGTCGTGCCTACCTGGAAGGGCTGGAGGAGTCGCAGGACGAGCGTCGTCACTGGGGCCTGCCGGTCAAGCCGAAGCGCCCGCAGACGCTCGTGCGCGACATCTCCCGCATCCTCGCGCTGACGGGACCGTGCGTGGTCGCCGTCGACCAGCTGGACACGCTCGTCAACAAGAGCCAGGAAGCCTTCGACGAGGAGACGACGAACACCGAGCTGGCCCAGGAGATCGCACTCATCTCCGACGGGCTGATGCAGCTCCGTGAGACCACGAGGCGAACGCTGACGGTCGTGGCGTGCCTGCCCAACACCTGGGTGAGGCTCGGGTCGATCGCGAGCGACACCGTGGGCGACCGCTTCACGACGACCCCGATCCTCGTCGCCATCACGGACGCCGAGCTCGCGCGCGTGCTCGTGGAGAAGTGGCTGGGTTCCATCTACCAGCGCAAAGGGATCACGCCACCGCACCCGACGTGGCCAGTCGCTCCCGAGGCGTTCGGTTCCTGGCAGCCGATGACTCCACGAGAGCTGCTCAAGCGCATCCACGCGCACGCTGAAAGCTGTTTCCACGGCGAAATCAGGGAACTGCGCTCGTTCGCCGAACAACCCGCTCAGGAGCAGGCCGCCGAGAAAACGGCGCCGAAGCCGGCCCAGAAGCCCGTCCAGGCCCCCGCCACGCCCTCGGGGCCTGAGCCCGACGACCTGGCCGAGCTCGACGCCGAGTTCGAGAGACTGCGCGCGCTGGCCAGTCTGGCGGCTGCGGACGTCAAGCCGCACAACGAGGACGAGGTCATGCCGGCATTGCTGCTGGCAGGTCTGAAGTCCTGGGTCACGGAGATCGGCAACGACGACCTCACCTGGCATCCGGAACCCCAGTCCGACGACAACAGCCTGCACGCGGGGCTGCGCCACACCGTGGACGAGGAGAAGGACGTCGAGGAGCGCTGGGTGTTCCGGCTCATCGCCAGCAGCCACGGCAACCGCGTGCTGCGCAGGATGCGGGACGCCCGCGCCGCGGCGGCGAACGTCCGGGGCCGCCACCTGGTCGTGATCCGCAACGGCTCCAAGGGGTGGACCGGTGCGAAGACCAGAGGCGAGGTCGCGGAGTTCGAACGAAGTGGTGGCAGGAGCATCGACGTCTCCGACGACGACCTGCGGACCTTCGGCGCGCTCAAGGAGATGTGGTCGACGCAGAGCTATCAGCTGTTCGCGTGGCTCGCCGCACGCAAACCGGCCAGCAGCACCACGTTCCTGCGGCAGATCCTGCCCGATCCGGCGCGGGCCGCCGCGCGGAGCGGGCACCAGGAGACACGCCCTCCGCCGCAGCCGGAAAAGCCGCTGCAGTCACGGCCGGAGCCCGTTGACGGCGAGATCGTGCTCGGGATGGACGGGGAGATCCGGATCGAGCTGGAGTCGCTGCGCAAGCACGCGATCGTGTTCGCCGGGTCCGGTAGCGGTAAGACGGTGTTGTTGCGCCGGATCGTCGAAGAGTGTGCGCTGCAGGGGGTTTCGGCGATCGTGCTGGATCCCAACAACGACCTGGCGCGGCTGGGTGATGCCTGGCCCGAGGTGCCGGGGGAGTGGCGGGCCGGGGACGAGGCCAGGGCCGCCGAGTACCTCGCCGGCACCGAGGTCGTCGTGTGGACGCCCGGGCGGGCCGGTGGGCGGCCGTTGAGTTTTCATCCCCTGCCCGATTTCGCATTGGTTCGTGGGGACGAGGACGAGTTCGGGGCGGCGGTCGAGGCGGCCGTGGCCCGGCTGCTGCCCCATGCGCGGATCGTGAACGGGACGAAGTTCGCTGTTCGGGGGCGGGCTGTGCTCAAGGAGGCCTTGAAGTACTACGCGCGCAACGACAGGCGGGATCTGAACGGGTTCGTGGACCTGCTGGCGGAGTTGCCGGAGGGTGTCAGCAAGTTGCACTCGGCGGCGGCCACGGCGGCTGATCTCGCGGAGACGTTGCGGGCCGCGATGGTCAACGATCCTCTGCTGGCCGGGCAGGGGGAGCCCACGGATCCCGGTGTGCTGCTCGAGCCGGCGCCGGGGAAGAAGGCGCGGATCTCGGTGATCAGCTTCGTGGGGTTGCCGTCCGACGAGCAGCGGCAGGGGTTCATCAGCCAGTTGCAGCTGGAGGTGTTCGCCTGGATCAAGCGGAACCCGGCGGCCGATCGGCCGCTCGGCGGGCTGATGGTCATGGACGAGGCGCAGACGATCGCGCCGTCCGGTCAGGCGACGGCCAGCACGCAGACGACGATCCTGCTGGCGTCGCAGGCTCGCAAGTACGGGTTGGGGTTGTTGCTCGCCACGCAGGCGCCGAAGGGTGTGCACAACCAGGTCACCGGTAACGCGACCACGCAGTTCTTCGGGCGGTTGAACAGTCCGGCGCAGATCGCCGCGGCCACGGACATGGCGCGGGCCAAGGGGAGTTCGATCGCGGACATCTCGCGGCTGGAGCGCGGGCAGTTCTACGTCACCGGGGACACGTTCGGGTTCCGGCGGATGCGGACGCCGTTGTGCCTGAGTCATCACCCGCCGAGCCCGCTGCGGCTCGAGGAAGTGGTCGAGCGAGCCAGGAAGCAGTGAGAAAGGGCGGTGTCCCCGACGGGGGCACCGCCCTTTTCGCGTCACGGGGCCAGCATGGCCTCGATCCGTTGGTGCAGCGTGGAGAGCAGTTCGGTGGTGCCGCCCAGGACGACGAAGTTCACGGTCTCGTCGCGGACTTCCACCGCGTACACGGTGTCGCCTGCTCGTTCGACGCGGACGGCGATCGTGGTGTCGCCGAGGTGCAGGGTGCCGGAGAGATCGCGCTTGGCGCCCGCGGCGGCGAACTGTTCGGCCAGGGAACGCAAGGGGCTGGTGGCGGGTGCGGCCTCCACCTCGGCGACGGCCACCTCGGTCGCGGTCGCCGCCTCGGCGACGGACACCCGTTCCCTGCCCGCGGTTTCGGCCGCCTCCACCCGGCTGACGAGTGCGTCCACCAGGCCCTCGTCCGTGCGCAGGAACGATGACGGCGCGGGAGCGTCACCTGTCAGCACCGGCAGCACGTGCTCGTCACCGTTCACCGCCAGTTCGTCCACACTGGACACGAACGGCACGAAGAAGCGCACCCTGGCGTCGGGCAGGTCGTTGCCCTCCAGCACGGTCAGGCCGCGTTGCCGGCACGCCTCGACCACCTCGCCGACCACGGCGCGCTGCTCTTCGGCGAACGACACGGCGATGTCGTAGGTCGCGGATTCGGTCACTCCAACCTCCTCGGGTGTTGGCCGGCCCTCGGCCGGGTGCGCGCAGCATCCACGCCGGGTGTCGACCAGAAGTGGATGAGGAGTGGACGTGTTGACCACCTCGGTGGGCAACGGGAAACACCTGTTATCGCGAATTCTGAAGATGAATCCTCGAAGTAGCCCGCAGAACGGCGGGCGAAATCCCGAAATCAATTGCGATTTCCTTCGGAGGATTCGTCATGTCCAAAATCGTGTCCACTTTCGTCGCCGGTGCCGCCACGCTGGTGACCGCGCTCGCCGTCGCTGCCGCTGTTTCCGGTGGCGGCACGGCGAACGCGGACGACACCCCGCCGCCGCCTCCCACCACCACGACCACCACGGAGACCCAGGACGGCGGCGGCAACCCGTGGCACGGATGACATAGCCGCAAATGCGCCCTGGCCATTTTTTGTCATGGCCAGGGCGATTGCGCCGGGCAGATTCTGGTGATGTACTCGGCTGACGCCGGAGCGGGAGGCAATCGTGGCCGGAAGTTTTGGTGAGTTGCTGCGTGAACACCGTGTCGCCGCGGGGCTGTCGATGGGACAGCTGGCGAAGTTGATTCATTACAGCAAGGGCTATCTGAGCAAGATCGAGAACGACCTGAAACCGCCGACGCCGACGGTGGCCCGCCTGTGCGACGGAGTGCTCGACGTGGGCGGGCGGCTGATCGAGGCCGCGATGCACGGCACCCCGTCGCTCGCCCGCCGTCAGGTGCTGGTGGCGGGCACGATGCTCGGTGTCGGCGCGCTCGCCGGCAGCGGGCTCCGGCCGGCCCCGGACGCCCAGGTGGTCGCGGGGATGCGCACCTCGTTCGAGAACCTGCGGGCACTGGGCCTGCGCACCAGCCCGATGGTGATCATCGAGCCGCTGAAAGCCTTGCAGCACACGGTGCACGGGATGGCGCGGGAGAACACCGGGTCGCTCGGCACGGGGTTGCTGAGGCTCGCCGCGCGCCTCTCCGAGTACACGGGCTGGATGAGCCAGGAGGCGGGCGACGAGCAGGCGGCGCTGTGGTGGACCAGGCAGGCCTCCGAACTGTCGCGCGCGGCCGGGGATCCGGACATCGCGAGCTACTCGTTCGTGCGGGAGGCGGGCATCGCGTTCTACCGGCAGGACGCCCGGAGCACGATCAACCTCGCCCAGCAGGCGCAGTGGATCGCCAACGCCGGCTCCCGTGTCCTCGCGCTGGCCGCACGACGTGAGGCGCAGGGGCACGCACTCGCCGGAGACCGCTACGCCGCCGAGAGCGCGTTCGACCGTGCGGTGCGGCTGATGGACTCCGCGCAGCCCGAAAGCCCGTACCCGGCGCTCGGCCCCAGCGCACCCGACCCGCTGGAACTGGCCAGGGGATGGGCGTTGAGCGACCTCGGGCTCAACGCCGAGGCCGCCGCCGTGCTGGACCGGCAGCTCGCGCTCGTGCCCGTCACGTCGCGCCGCACCAGGGCCCGCTTCGGCACCCGCAAGGCGCTCGCCCAGGCGTTGTCAGGGGACGTCGACCAGAGCTGCCGGACGCTCGCCGCCACGATCGACGACGCGGCGCATGTCGACTCGGCCACCGTCCGGACGGATCTGCGGCAGCTGGCCAGAACCCTCGGCAGGTGGCACAACCACCCCGCGGTGCGGGAGGTCTACCCCGACCTGAAACGGCTCCTGACTCACCGCTGACCGCACGCACAGGTCATCGCCGCACGCTCGGCCCGCACCTCCTGCGCTTCCGGCTGGTCGAGCTCGGCGAACACGGCCTCGGCCGCGTTCCAGTGCGCCACCGCGTCGGCATGCCTGCCCAGCGCGTGCATCGTCCGTGCCACCCCGATCTCACCGTGGGACTGGTGCGTGCGGTTGCACGTGTTGGTGGCCACGTCCAGCAGCGCCAGGTAGAGGCGCAGCGCGCCGGCCAGGTCGCCACCGTCGCGAGCCGTGGCGGCCCGGTCGCGCAGGAGCCTCGCGCGCAGGTCCGCGTCGGACAGTCCCGCCGCGGCGGCGGAGGCCAGTTCGTGGTGGTGCAGGGCTTCGCCCAGCCGGCCGGCGAGCCGGTGGGCGTCGGCGATGTTGGTCAACGCGTAGGCGGCCACGCAGGCGTCGCCGAGCTCGACCGCGATCTCGTGCGCCTCCAGGTGGTCGGGGATGGCCTCCTCCAGCATTCCGAGGTGCTGCCGGTTCGCACCGCGGTTGTTCAACGCGTGCGCCAGTCCTTGCAGGTGGCCGCTCTCCCGCAACATTTCGACGGCCTCGCTGTGCTGCCGCAACGCGATGTCGTACCTGCCGTGCTGTTCGTTGAGGTAGCCCAGCATGCTGAGCGCGTGGGCCCGGCCCCGGAGGTCCCCGCACCGCTCGTACTTCGCCAGCGCGGCTTCGTAGCACCGCCCCGCCTCGCCGTGGTCGCCGAGTTGCATCGCGGACACGGCGAGCGCGCACAGCGTCGCCGCCTCGCCCGCCACGTCGCCGAGCCGGGACCACCTCTTCAGCGCCTGTTCGGCGAACTCGAACGCCTCGCCGTGCTTGCCGAGCCGGTCGTGAGCGGTGGAGAGGCGCAGCAGCACGTGCGCCTGGCCGTGGTCGTCCTCCGCGCGAACCGAGTCGACGGCCTCGATCCAGTCCTCGAACCGGTTCGCCGTGTTGAAGTGCCGCCAGATCAGTGCGGCCAGCCGCCACGCGTGGCCGGGACCCGAGCGCCTGATGGCGGCCATCAGGTTGTCGCGCTCGGCGGTGATCCACGCCAGCGCCTCGTCCTCGCGGGTGAACCGCAGACCGAGCGGGCTCGTGCGGTCCACCGGTGGCTGGACGATGCGGTCGAACGGGTAGGCCGCGCTCACCGCGCTGCTCAGCGACACGAGGTAGAAGTCGAGCAGGCGCACCAGGGCGTCCGCGGGCGGAGGTTCGAGAGCGGCGAACTCCTTGATCGGGTCGAGCATCTGGTACCGGTTCGGCGCGACCTCCTCCAGCAGGCAGACCTCGTGCAGGTCGTCGAGCAGCTTGCGGGTGCCGGCGACGTCGAGACCCGCGAGGGCCGCGGCGCCGACGAGGTCGACGTCCGGTCCCGGGAGGTGCCCGAAGAGCCGGAAGAGCTCCTGCTGCCGGTCGTCTAGTTGCCGGTAGGACGCCAGCACCGCGGCGTCTTCCCGCAGCGGCCCTTCCTCGTCCATGAGGCCGAGCAGGTGGTCGAGCGACCACCGGTCGTGCCTGCGCAGCAACGCCGCCGCGACCGTGATCGACACCGGCAGGTACCCGCAGCGCTTCACCAGGCCCGCGATGTCCGCCGCCCTGCCGCGCACCCGGAACGGGTCGGTCAACCTCCGGAACAGCGCGGAGGCGTCGTCCGCGGGCATCGGGGCCAGCCGCACGTGCTCGCTGATGTCCGGCTCGCCCATCTTGCGGCTCGTGACGATGGCGAAGCAGTCGCGCGCCTCGGGCAGCAGCGGCCGGATCTGGTCGGGTGACGCCGCGTTGTCCAGCACCACCAGTGTTTTCGTGCCGTAGAGCTGGGTCTGGTAGAGCGATGCCTTGCGGCCCACCGTGTCCGGGATCTGCTCGGCCGGCACACCCAGTTCGGTGAGCAGCTGGCTCAGCGCGTCCGAAACGGACATCGGTGCCACGTTCGGTGTGAACCCGTTGAGTCGCAACAGGAGCTGGCCGTCCGGGAACCGGGAGCGCAACCGGTGCGCCGCCTCGACGGCCAGCCCGGTCTTGCCGACGCCGAGCGCACCGCTGATCCACACCGCGCGTCGCTCTCCGGTGACCGCGGCGGCCGCCTCGATCGCCTCCAGTTCGCTGGACCGGCCGGTGAACCCGCCTGGGCGGGACGGCAGCGAACTGACCGGCTCACCGTGCTCCGCCCGCGCCGCGAGCTTGCGCAGCGCCGATCCCGGCTCGTAACCCGCTTCCGCGAGCGCTGTGCAGGCGTTCTTGTAGACCCGGATGGCGCCCACGCCGTCACCGCCCGCGATCAGCGCGCGCATGAGGAGTTCGGCGTACCTCTGGTTGGCGGGGTCTTTCGGCAGCGCGCGGCGCATGCGGTCGCGCGCCGAGCGGTGGTCACCGACGAGCAGTTCCAGTTCGGCGACGTCTCCCAGCGCGTCGGCGAAGCTCTCGGCCGGTGAGATCACCGCGGCGCCGCCGACCCGGTCGATGTCGATGTCCTCCAGGAACCTTCCGCGCCACAGGTCGACTGCAGCGCGCAGCAGGTCGAGGGCCTCGCGCTGGTCGTTGTTCCGCAAGGCTTGTGCGGCTTCTTCACGCAACCGGTCGAAGCGCACGGTGTCGATCTGGTTCTCGTCGACGCGCAGCACGTAGCCGGTCGGTGTCGTGTCGATCGCGGCGTCGGTGTGTTCGAACGCCTTGCGCAGCTTGTTGATGTAACCGCGTACCAGCGTTCTGCGCTCGGGGTTGTCAGGCCACACGGTCTCTGTGAGCCGTTCGGGTGACACGGGCTTGTTCGCGTGCAAGAGGAGGACGACGAGGATGAAGCGTTGTTGCTGGTCTCCCAGGGACACGGAAGTGTTGGCGTGCCAACATTCCAACGGACCCAGCATACGAAATTCCACGCCGTCCTCCAGGTGCACGAGCTTCCATCTGGGGGGAATGTCGCGCAACGGCCCGTTGGCGTGTCAGCGAATCAGCTTTTTGTCCACGTTTGATCAACGCGATCCGGTAACGGTGTCCCCGTCATGCATCGTGCTGAGGGGGAAGTCGGATGGTTCTCGACGTGTTGCCGTGCTATCTCGTGTGCGATGTCTCGTTCTCGATGAGCGACCACATCGACGAGGTGAACGCAGGAATGCGCGAGTTCCGCGGGGTGGTGCACGCGGACCGGCACGCCACGGCCCAGATTCGGCTCTGCGTGGTCGTTTTCGCGGAAAGCCCGCTGGTCGTGCGGCCGTTGCTGCCCGCGCTCGACCCGGCCGAGGAGATCACGCCGCGCGAGGAGTCGGGTTCTGACTTCGGTTCCGCGTTCACCCTCGTGCGCACCATCATCGAGCGCGACGTGAACCGCCTGAAGACCCAGCGGGTCCAGGTGCGAAGACCGCTGCTGTTCTTCGTCTCCGACGGCAGGGCGACCGATCCGGCGTGGCCCGCGGCGCTCGCGAGGCTCACCGCCACCACGCTGTGCCCGGAGATGGTCGCGTTCGGGCTCGGCGCGGTCGACCAGCGGGCACTCGGCCGCATCGGCAGCTCGCGGGTCTTCCTCGGCGGCGACGGTGTGCGCCTGGGCATCGCGCTGGCGTCCTCAGTGGCGCGGACCGCGCTGCGACCGGAGCACGTCTGACCGATCCACGGCGTGTCCACTTCTCGTCCACACGCCCGCCGCAACCTGACTCCGCCGCACGTGAGCGAGCAAGGGGAGGAGAGCGGAGATGATGAAGAACCTGGTCCGTGAGCTGAAGACCCTCCGTAAGGGACGAGGCGTGCACGCCGCGCGGATCGCGGACAAGATCGGCCCGGCTCTGGCCGCCGCCTGCGGGATCACCAGGGCCGACGGGTCGGTCGCCGCGAAGCAGAAGCTGGTCACCCGGCTGACCGAGCTGGTCGAGCAGCTCCCGGAGGATCTCCAGCTCGCGGCACGCGCGGCGTTCGGCCTGATCGCCGACGTCCGGCACCCGCTCTACCAGGAGCGCGTCAGCTGGGTGGCGGCGGAGATCGACCGCGACTCCCGCACCGTGCGCCGCCGCGTCGACGAGGCGGTCGACCAACTGGCCGAGCTCGCCGCCACGACCGTGCGTCGCGACGACGGCGGCTGGCACACCGTGGAGCTCAGCGTCGCGGTGGCGCTGGACCGCGGGCAGCCGGAGGTGCTGGAGCGCTACCAGGTCCTCGTCGACCAGGACGGGGTGGACTCGCTGGAGTTCGCCTCGCTGTTCCCGGTGCTGGGGCGCGACGTGGACGTGCAGCTGCTGTACGGCGGCACGCTGCGGGAACGCGGCGGTGCGGACCGTCGCGGTTTCACGCTCGTGCCGGCCGAGCCGCTGGTACGGGGTGAGACCCACGACTTCGCGGTCCGCTACCGGTTCGCTCATCGCGACGCCATGCCCCCGTGCGTGCTGCACGTGCCCGCACGTCCGTGCGACGTGTTCGACCTGCGCGTGCGGTTCGAGCACGACCGCAAGCGGCTCGTGCGGGCGTTCGACGGGGTGCTGCAGCGGTCCGACGTCGAGGCGAACGGGCTGCAGCAGGCCGTGGACCGGGCCGGTGAGGTCCACCTGCGGTTCCGGCAACTGCTGCCCGGGCTGCTCTACGGCGCCCGGTGGGGGAGTTCGGCGGTGTGCTCGGCGCGCCGGGCGTCATGAGCGGCGGGGCTCGTACCAGGTCTCGCCCACCGGTTCGCCCGCCATGTTCCACGCCCAGACGCGGGTCGGCGTGATCCGGCTGTAGACGCCGGGGCCGACGATGCCGGTGCGGTCGACCGGATCGTCGGCGAGGCCGTAGATCCGGATGGCCCTCGCGACGAACGGGGTGAACGAGACCAGGTCGTCGACCACGAGCGACACCTGGCGGCGGCCGGCGGTGATGTTGCGGAACTTGCGGGTGTTCCTGACCTGGTCACCCGCACCGCCGACCCAGATGTGCGTGCCGTCGTACTCGAACGCCAGGGGCACCACGTCCGGCTGACCGTCCTCGTTCACGGTCGCGAGGCGGGCCAGGGGCTGTTCGCGCAGGTAGGCGATCTCCTCGTCGGTGAACATGCCTCTCATAAGAACAGCAACCCGCGTCTTCGACTACTTGGCGTCGTTGTTGAACGTGAGGAGGCACCAGCCGTCGGACTCCTTCTTCAGGAACCCGCCCGCCTTGGTCTCCGTGCCGTGATGTCCTTGGCGTTGATGTCCTTGGCGAAGGCCTGCACACGGCCCGTCGGGCTGTTCGGGTCCGGGTCCGGCGGCGGCTCCTGGGAGTCGGCCACCGGCACGAAGCCCATCTCGCAGACGACGTACCCGGTGTCCTCCTGGAAGAGCGCCAGCACGCCGCGCCGCTTCTCGGGTCCGCGGTCCGTCGCGTACTCGACGGACATGATCGCGACGGTCGCGTCCTTGTTCCCGTCGTGGTAGACCGGGTCGCTGGGCTTGATCTTGCGGACCTCGTCGAGCTTGAAGACCGGCTCGGCGTCGCTCCTGCGCTTGGGGTCGAGCGGTTCGACGTCCCGGTAGAGGATCTCCTCTGCGCGCGAGATGTCCTTCTTCTCCGCCTTGGCGCGGCCGTCCTTGCACACCAGCACGTTCACGAACTGGTCGATGTCACGCCGGTTGAGCGCGTCCTCGACGGCCTTCGCGGCGCTTTCGGGCGTGGACTGGTCCACCGCGGCGGCGCTGGTGACCGGCTTCGGCTTCATCCAGCCCGGCCAGAGCAGACCCGTGCCGAGGACGCCGGCACCCACGAGCAGCACGGCCACGAGACCGAGCACGACGAAGACCGCCGGGGACTTCTTCTTCGGCGGGCCGGGGTGCGGTGGACCCCACGGCTGCTGACCCGGCGGCTGGTGGTTCCACGGCTCTTGCGGCGGTCCGGACCGGTAGGGCGGCTGCGTCACGACGATCAGTCTGGTGGAGCCGTCGGCGCGGTGTGGTCCGAACGGGCGAACGTCCACCTGACGCGTGAGCACCTGACCACCGCGAACTCAGCCGGTGGTCACGGCCCGCAACGCCCACGGCACCACCGGGTCGAGCGACGTCAGCCGCTCGCGCAGCCGGGTGTCCGCGGTCAGCACGCCTGACGCGAGCCCTGCCGCGACGTCGGGCCGGCGGTCGAGATAGGTCTGGTGCAGCGTGCCGTCGCGGAGGCGTTCGTAGTCCTCGCGCCAGTGCCAGCCGACGCCCGGATCGAGGCGGGTGTTGGCCGCGTAGGACGCGCCACCGTTCGCGATCTTGCGCCGGTACTGGTCGTAGCCGCGGTCCGGCACGTGCAGGATGTCGACGCCGGCCGTCGTCATCGGGCCGAGGAGCGGGCCGGACACGCCGTGGTTGCCCTGGTCGACGGTGACCTCCGGGTCGCCGCGGTGGCAGGTCTTGGGCCCGATCCTGGTGCCGCGCGGGGACAGCGACGCGGTGTCGCGCAGGATCAACCGGTGCACCCAGCCACCGTCGGCGGACGGGTCGGCGACCAGGTTGTCACGGCGCATCTCCACCACGCCGAACGCCGGGTCCACCGCGCCGAGGTCGTCCTTCAGCGAGGCGGACGCGGGCCAGAAGAACTCGTCGGCGTCCGCGTTGATCACCCAGTCCGCGCCGTGCCCGGCGGCCGCGCGGCGGGCCATCGCGGTCACCCAGCGGCCCTGCTCGTAGTCCTGCGCCGGTTCGTGGCGCAGTTCGAGCACGCCCGCGTCGCGGTACGCCTCCAGGATCTCCACCGTGCCGTCGACCGACCCGTTGTCGGTCGCGACGACGAGGTCCACGCCCGCGGCGAGGTGGTGTTCGATCATCGCGGCGACGACGTCCGCCTCGTCGCGGACGAGCAGGGTCATGATCAGGCGCACTCGCACAGCGTACGGACGGGGCCGGGCATGCTGGACGGATGCGTCCCCTGGTCCTGATCGACGTCGACGGCCCGCTCCACCCGTGGGCAAGCCGGACAACTACCGGCTGTTCGAGATCAAGGCCGGCTGGCGGCGCAGACTCCGCGTCTGGCTCGACCCGGAACACGGCATCCAGTTGAGACAGCTGGCGGAGGACACCGGCGCCGAGCTCGCGTGGGCCACGACGTGGCTGCACCGGGCGAACACCGAGATCGGGCCACGTCTGGGGCTGCCGCCGCTCAAGGTGGTCGAGTTCCACGACGAGACCGGCTGGAAGTACCCCGCGGTCGCCCGGTACGCCTACGAGAGGCCCCTCGTCTGGTTCGACGACGACTTCGGGCTGCACGTCGGGCGGCGGGAGCAGTTCGTCCACAAGCGACGGCACCTGACCACCGCGCTGATCCACGTCGATCCCGGCACCGGGATCTCGGCACAACATCTCACCGAGGCACGGAAAGCATTCAGCAGCAACCTGCAGGACGCCGAGAATTCACGGTTGGAGTCGAGAAGGTCTCAACCGGCGCGGCTGGCTTGACAACGAAAGCATCCCGAGCGAATCCTCCGCTGGTGCTGAAGCGAGGGAACGTCACGACGAAGTTGATCGGCGTCGGTGCGCTGGTGCTGGCGGTGGCCGCCTGTGGTGCCCCGCCCGCCAAGGAGACGCCGGCTGGTGCCGCCGGAACCGCGAAGTCGGCGAGTGAGCTCGGTGGCATGGACAAGCTGGTCGAGGCCGCCAAGAAGGAGGGCAAGCTCAACGTCATCGCGCTGCCCCCGGACTGGGCGAACTACGGCGAGATCATCAAGGCCTTCGAGGCCAAGTACGGCATCAAGGTCGACTCCGCGCAGCCGGACGCCTCGAGCCAGGAAGAGATCAACGCCGCCAAGCAGCTCAAGGGCAACGACCGCGCGCCCGACGTGTTCGACCTCGGTCTGAACGTGGCGCTGGCCAACAAGGACCTGTTCGCCCCCTACAAGGTCAGCACCTGGGACGACATCGCCACGGAGCTCAAGGACGCGGACGGCCTCTACTACGGCGACTACGGCGGCTTCATGTCGATCGGCTACGACGCCGCGAAGGTGCCGGCGCCGACGAGCGTGAAGGACCTGCTCAAGCCCGAGTACAAGGGCAAGGTCGCGCTCAACGGCGACCCGACGCAGGCCGGTGCCGCGTTCTCCGGTGTCGTCATGGCGGCGCTGGGCAACGGCGGCAGCGCCGACGACATCGCCCCCGGCGTCGAGTTCTTCAAGCAGCTCAAGCAGGCCGGCAACTTCCAGCCGGTCGACCCGTCGCCCGCGACGATCGAGTCCGGTCAGACGCCCGTCGTCATCGACTGGGACTACACCAACGCCGCCCAGACCGAGAAGCTCAAGGGCAAGCTCGACTGGAAGGTCGTCGTCCCGGCCGAGGCCCAGATCGGCGGCTACTACAACCAGGCCATCAGCAAGGACGCCCCGCACCCCGCGGCCGCGCGCCTGTGGCAGGAGTTCCTCTACTCCGACGAGGGCCAGAACCTCTACCTGAAGGGCATGTCCCGCCCGGTGCGCCTGGAGAAGATGGGCGACAAGGCGGACAAGGCGGCGAAGGACAAGCTGCCGAAGACCGACGGCAAGCAGGTGTTCCAGACGCAGGCCCAGGCCGACAAGGCCAAGGCCGTCCTGACCGCGACCTGGGCGCAGGCCATCGGATGACCTCGGTCGCTCCTGTAGCGGCGGCAAAGCCCGGCGGCCCCACCCCGAAGACGGGTGGGGCCGCCGGTCGGCCATCTGCGGCCGCCTGGCTCGTCGCGGTGCCGTTCCTGGCGTTCGTCGGCACCTTCCTCGTCTACCCCACGGTGCTCGTGCTGTTCGGTGCCTTCCAGGACTCGAACGGCGCGTTCACGCTCGACAACCTCAAGACCCTGTTCACCGGCGTCGTCTTCGACGCCTTCGTGCGCAGCATCGAACTCTCCGCGCTCACGGCGGTCATCGGCGCGATCTTCGGCGCGCTGCTCACGTGGGCCATCGCGGTCGGCAACCCCGACGGGATGCTGCGCCGGACCGTCGTCGCGGGCAGCGGTGTGCTCGCCCAGTTCGGTGGCGTGCCGCTGGCGTTCGCGTTCCTCGCGACGGTCGGCTTCGAGGGGCTCGTCACGAAGTTCCTCCGTGACAACGTTGGCATCGACCTCTTCGCCGGCAGCGCGTGGCTGTTCGAGCTGCCCGGCCTGACGCTCGTCTACACGTTCTTCCAGATCCCGCTGATGGTGATCGTGTTCCTGCCCGCGCTCGACGGCCTGCGCCCGCAGTGGCGCGAGGCGAACGCGAGCCTCGGCGGCACGAGCTGGACGTACTGGCGCCACGTCGGTGGCCCGATCCTGACGCCGCCGTTCCTCGGCGCGCTGCTCCTGTTGTTCGCCAACGCCTTCAGCGCCTACGCCACGGCCGCGGCGCTCGTCTCGCAGGGCAGCCCGATCGTGCCGCTGCAGATCCGCGGGTTCCTCACCGGCGAGGTCGTGCTCGGCCAGGAGAACCTCGGCAAGGCGCTCGGCCTCGGCATGGTGATCGTGGTCAGCATCGCGATGGGCGTGAACGTGCTGCTGCAGAAGAGGGTGGCCAAGTGGGTTCGCTAGTGAAGCAGCGCGTTCTGCGCACGATCATCCTGCTGGTCCTCGGCGTCTACTTCATCCTGCCGTTGATCGCGATGGCGGAGTTCTCCACGCGTGGCAAGAACGACACGCGCAGCCTGGAGTCGTGGACGTCCATCGTCGACGACGAAGGCCTGATGGAAGCCCTCGTCAACTCGCTGCTGCTGTCGGTGACGAGTGCCGTGCTGATGCTGGTGCTGCTCGTGCCGACGATGGCGTGGATCCGGTTGCGGCTCCCGCAGTTGCAGCGGCTCGTGGAGTTCCTGTGCCTGCTGCCGCTGGCGATTCCCGCCATCGTGCTCGTGGTCGGCATGGCGCCGCTCTACGCGTGGGTGAACTACTTCCTCGGCGACTCACCGCTGACGCTGACGTTCGCGTACACGATCCTGGTGCTGCCGTTCGCCTACCGCGCGGTCGACGCCGGACTCGCCGCGATCGACCTGAAGACGCTGGCCGAAGCCGCGCGCAGCCTCGGCGCGTCGTGGTTCACGGTGCTGTGGAAGGTCGTCGTGCCGAACATCCGCGTCGCACTGATCGGTGCCTCGTTGTTGAGCGTCGCCTTGGTGCTCGGCGAGTTCACCATCGCGTCGCTGCTCAACTTCGACACGCTGCAGGTGCAGGTCAACCTGCTCGGCAAGCGCAACGCGGGTGTGTCCATCGCGGTGTCGCTGCTGTGCCTGATCTTCGCGTTCGTCCTTCTGTTCGCACTTTCCTACGTCGGCCAGCGGCGCCGTCAGACCGTGGTCGAGGAGTAAGCACATGACCCACCTGCAACTCAAGGGACTGCGCAAGTCCTTCGGTGGCAACACCGCTTTGGACGGCCTCGACCTGGAACTGGCCGAGGGCGAGCTCGTCTCGTTGCTCGGCCCGTCGGGCTGCGGCAAGACGACGGCGCTGCGCATCGTCGCGGGCTTCGAGACATCCGACTCCGGCACGGTCACCGTGGGCGGCAAGGACATCACGAAGGTGCCGGCCAACAAGCGGGACATGGGCATGGTCTTCCAGGCCTACAGCCTCTTCCCGAACATGACCGCGGCGCAGAACGTCGCGTTCGGCCTGAAGATGCGCAAGGCCGACGCCAAGAAGGCGGGCGAACTGCTCGAACTGGTCGGTCTCGCCCACCTCGGCGGCCGCTACCCGCACCAGATGTCCGGTGGCCAGCAGCAGCGCATCGCACTGGCGCGCGCCCTCGCGATCCAGCCGCGCGTGCTGCTGCTGGACGAGCCGCTGTCCGCACTGGACGCCAAGGTTCGCGTGAACCTGCGGGACGAGATCCGTCGCATCCAGACGGAGCTCGGCATCACGACGTTGTTCGTCACGCACGACCAGGAGGAGGCGCTCGCCGTCTCCGACCGGGTCGGCGTGATGTCGCACGGCCGCCTGGAGCAGCTCGACACCCCGTCCGTGGTCTACCGGCAGCCCGCGACGGCGTTCGTCGCGCAGTTCGTCGGCGTCACGAACTCGGTGGAAGCCAAGGCCGAGGGCCAGACCGTGGTGGTCAACGGCGTCACGGTGCCCGTGACGCACGACCAGCCGTCCGGAAGCGACGTGCGCGTCATCGTGCGTCCGGAGGACATCGGCGTTTCCGCGCACGACGGTGACGTCAATGGCAAGATCGTGGGCGATGTGCTGACCCAGTCGTTCCTCGGGCCGGTCACGCGGATCTCGGTGAGGGTGGGGGAGCAGGTGCTGCGCATCGACCAGCCCTCCAACACCGCCGCCGCGTACCAGCCGGGCACGCGGGTCGCGCTCGACCTCAGCGAATCACGGATCATGGTGGTGCCTGGATGATCAAGAAGCTCCTCGCGCGCGACACGGCGGAGGCCCACCGGGTCGCGACGCCGTTGGAGCTGCTGTTCGACCTGAGCTTCGTGGTGGCGGTCGCCCAGGCCGCCGCCTCGTTGCACCACGCCGTCTCCGAGAACCACGCCGGGGCCGGCCTGCTGGCGTTCTGCATGGCGTTCTTCGCGCTGTGGCTGCCGTGGCTGAACTTCACCTGGTTCTCCAGCGCGTTCGACAACGACGACACGCTGTACCGGATCATCACGATGGTCCAGATCGCCGGTGTCCTGGTGATCGCGGCGGGCATCCCGGCCGTGTTCGAGCACCAGGACTACCGGATCGTCGTCGGCGGCTACGTGGTCATCAGGCTCGCGATGGTCACGCACTGGCTGCGTGCCGCGCGGGACAACCCGTCGCACAAGGCGTGCGCGCACCGGTACGCGGCCGGCATCGCGGTCATGCAGGTCCTGTGGGTGCTGTGGCTCTTCGCACCGCCGAGCCTCGCGCTCGGCCTGTGGGTGCTCGGCATGCTCGCCGAGCTGCTGGTGCCCGCCTGGGCCGAGAAGGCGAGCGCGACGACCTGGCACCCGCACCACATCGCGGAACGGCACGGCCTGTTCACGCTGATCGTGCTCGGCGAGTCGATCCTGGCGGCCACGCTCGCGTTCCAGAAGGGCTTCGACACCGGCGTCAACCTCATCTCGCTCGCCGCGGCCTCGCTCGTCATCGTGTTCTCGGTGTGGTGGATCTACTTCGAGGCGCCGTCCCACCTGCACAACCTGAAGAAGGCGTTCCTGTGGGGGTACGCGCACTTGTTCATCCTCGGCTCGATCGCGGCACTCGGCGCCGGTCTCGCGGCTTCGGTCGACTACGACCTGCACCTCTCGCACGCGCCGGGCACGACGGTGGCCGCGTTCACGACGGTGCCGCTGGCCGTGTTCTTCCTGTGCGTCTGGTACGTGCAGGACTGTCCCGGGCAGGCGGGGGTGCGCAAGTACCTGCTGCCGATCGGGTCGGTGGCGGTGCTGGCGGCGACGTTCGGACCGGCGCCGATCCACGTGACGGCGGGGATCGCGCTGGTCCTCGCGATCGCGACGCGGCTGGTGCTCGGGCAAGCTCAGCGCGTCGAGGTGTAGTCCCGCAACGTTTCGTGGGAGGCCGGGAGGCCGTACTCGCGGACCAGCGCGCTGAAGTCGCCGAAGTTCCTGCCGTCGATCAGCCAGGTGCCGGGGGAGCCGGCGAGCGCGTCCACGAGCCGGCGTCCGCGGTCGTCCAGCGACGGGTAGCCGGTGCCCGCCGGGAGCGCTCCCGCGGGGAACGCCAGGTGCAGAGCCTCCTTCACGACGTGGAAGGCGCTGCTGCCGGACACCGCCGGGATGCGCTCCAGCAGCGCGTCGAACGTCCGGTCCGCGTGCCGGTCGCCGGTCAGCTTCAGCACGCCGCCCGCGTAGGCGGCGAGATCGCCGTCGAGGAACGGAACCCTGTCGTTGTCGGGCAGTGAGCCTGCGGCGGAGATCAGTTCGTCCACGACGTTCTGGGGTGCGTCCGGACCGTCGAGGGTCGCCAGTGCGATCGCGGCGCCCCAGCGGGCGATCGGCCGCGGGTCGTCGAGCGTGATCGTGGGACGGCCGCCGAGCAGGCCCATCGCGACCGACGCGGTCGCCGCCACCACGCCTTCGTCGTCGCCCCCGGTGACGTTCGCCAGTGCCCGCAGGCTTTCCGGTGCGTCCTCGGGGAACCAGGCCAGCGTGTACGCGGCCATGCACTGCACCGGCGGCTCCGAGCCCAGGAGTTCGCGGAACAGCGGAACCCCCGCGCGGACGGCGTCGTAGGCCCGCACCCAGATGTACGTGAACATCCGGCCGCGGTCCTCGTCCGACAGGCCCTCGACGTACTCGTAGTCCGCCTCGTCCTCGTCGAAGTCGTCGTCGCCGGGCCGGGGCGCGGCGGCCAGGACCGCCTCGCCACCCGCTGCCCGCGCGCGGTGTTCGGCGACGGGCAGGCCCCCGGGCAGCCACAGCTCGTCGAACCCGGTGACGATCCCGCTGAGCAGGCTCAGCAGTTGCGGCTGTTCGTCGCACTCGGGTGCGGTCAGCACCTCCAGCAGGAACGGGACCGCGTACGCGGTGGCCTCGTAGATGGTGCCCTGGTGGTAGATGTTGCCGTTCAATTCCCACAGCGACTTCCGCCGGCGATCCGCGTCCGGCGACATCAGGCCGCGGATCTGATCGGGCACGTCGCCGGCAGGTCCGTAGGCGTGGGTCAGCCGCGCCCAGTCCACCTGATCAAGTCCGTTCAGCACGGACGACATCCTGTCAGGCCGGGCACTTCGGCGGGTTCGCCTCGTTCTGACACGGGTGGTGCGATGATCGTCGGCATGACCGGTGTCCGTGAACTCCGCTTGGTCGTCACCGCTGACGACTACGACGAGGCCCTGCGTTTCTACCGAGACGTGCTGGGGCTTGAGCAACGGGCGGCGTTCTCGTCCGACGGCGGCAGGGTCACGATCCTCGAAGCCGGGCGGGCGACGCTGGAGATCACCGATCCGCCGCATGCCGAGTTCATCGACGAGGTCGAGGTCGGCAGGCGCGTCGCCGGGCACGTCCGGGTGGCCTTCGAGGTGGACGACTCCGCCTCGGCCACCCGTGTGCTGGAGGCCGCCGGGGCCGAGGTGATCGCGGAACCGACTCGCACGCCGTGGAACTCGCTGAACTCCAGGCTGGCGGCGCCGGCCGGGCTGCAGCTGACGTTGTTCCAGGAGCTGGGCGACTAGATGACGATCTCCGCTGCCGGGTACCGCGACCTCGCGAACCGGGACGTGCTGGCGTGCGCCGTGGTGACGGTCGCCGCGAAGTTACCGATGTCGATGACGCCGCTGATGATGGTGTTCCTGACCAGGGGACTGCCCGGCGGGTACGTGCTGGCCGCGTCGCTGGTCGCCGTCTACGTGCTGGGCGAGATCCTCGGCGCCGCGCTGCTCGGGCTCTTCCTCGACCCGTCGCGGATGCGCGGGCAGCTGTCGGTCGGGCTGGTCGTCGGCGCGGGGGCGTTCACGACGCTGGCGCTCACGCAGAACGTGACGGTGCTGGCGATCGCGGCGTTCGTCGCGGGGGCCGGGCCGTCGACGACGCCGGGCGGGTTGCGGGCGATGCTGCTCGGGCTGGTGCCGGACGCGTTGGTGCCCAAGGCGATGGGCTTCGACGCCATGATCACGCAGGTGGTGTGGGCGGTGGCGCCCGCGCTGGTCACCGTGCTGGCGCTGAGCGTCGACCACCGGGCGCCCGTCGTCGTGTCCGTGTCGCTGGTCGTCGTGGCGGCGTGGCTGGTGTTCATCCTGCCGCGCGGGCACGTGACGTCCCGGTCCGGCACGGCGAAGGTGCGCGTGGTCGCGTCGGCGTGGCCGATCTACCTGGTCAGCGCGGCGGCACTGGCGCAGCTCGCGGTCGCCGAACTCGTGCTGCCCGCGTTGCTGGAGCACCGGGGGATCGGCATCGGCTGGACCGGGCCGCTGCTCACCGGGTTCGCGGCGTGCAGCGCGCTGGGTGCGGTGCTGTACGGGCTGCGGCCGTGGCCGGGATCGTTGCGCACACAGGGTCTGGTGCTGCTCGTCGTCACGGCGACGTGCGTCGGCGCGCTGGCGTTGTTCCCGAACCTGCCGGGCATCGCGGGTGCGTTGCTCGCCGCCGGGCTGTTCCAGTCCGGTGTGCTGGTGACGCGCAGCCTGGCGTTGCGCGAACGGCTTCCCGTCGGCGCGCACGCGGCCGGGTTCTCGATGATGTACGCCGTGACGGGCGCCGGCTACGGGCTCACGGCCGTCGTCGTCGCGTGGGCGCTGGACGTCGGGTCGCCGGTCTGGGCCGTGTTCGGCGGCGTCGCGGTGACCCTGGTCCTGACAGCAGTCAGCGCGGCTGCCGAACGCCGGCAGCCGCGCTGATCTGGGTGGAGAGCTACTACCCGCGGTAGAAGTTCCCCTGGGTCTGCACGTTCAGCTCGTCCGTGCGGAACAGCTTCGCCACGAACGTGCGCGGGTCGCGCATGTCGATGACGTCGAAGCCGCGGCCCATCTCCGAGGAGTAGATGTAGCCGTTGTACCAGTACGTGGACCACGTGCCGCCGCCGGCGCCGTTCGGCATCGGGCCGCGCTCGAAGAAGCCGATCTCACGCGGCTTGGCCGAGTTCGTGAAGTCCCACACCGAGACGCCGCCCTGGTACCAGGACTGCACCATGATGTCCTTGCCGGGCACCGGGATCAGCGAACCGTTGTGCGCGACGCAGTTCTCCGTGTCGCCCTGCATGCGCGGGATCTTGTAGTAGGACTTGAAGACCAGCTTGCGGTCCTTGCCCTTGCCCACGATGTCGTAGATGCCGTTGGCACCCCGCGTCGGGCCGATCTTCTCGTTGCAGGTCGCGGCGCCGCCGCCACCGAGTTCGTCGGTGAAGACGACCTTGGTGCCGCTGTTGTTGAAGGTCGCGGAGTGCCAGAACGCGAAGTTCTTGTCGTCCTGCACCCGGTTGATCTCGACCAGGTTCTCCCGGTCGGTGATGTCCCAGAGGACGCCGTCACCCATGCACGCGCCGGCCGCGAGGTCGAGCTGCGGGTAGACGGTGATGTCGTGGCAACCCGAGGTGGCCGAGGTGTAGCCGGTCTCGATGGTGCCGCTGCGACCGGGGTTGCCGCCGTCCGGGAAGAGGACCGGGGCCTTCAGCAGCGAGGCCGCGGCCGGGTTCTTCACCGGCACCTTGACGATGGAGATCTTGTCGTGCGGCGGCTGGCAGTCCGGGAACGTGGCGTTGGGCG
The DNA here is from genome assembly GCF_033949925.1 of Lentzea kristufekii. Taxonomy (NCBI): domain Bacteria; kingdom Bacillati; phylum Actinomycetota; class Actinomycetes; order Pseudonocardiales; family Pseudonocardiaceae; genus Lentzea; species Lentzea kristufekii. The sequence goes on along the minus strand of NZ_JAXAVV010000015.1, from coordinate 196,221 downwards.
AGTAGGAAGAGACGTAGAGGTAGACGTCCTTCTTGTTCTTGCCCGGCACCAGCGTGTGGGTGTGCGAACCGCAGGCGGTCTCGACGGCCGCGACGTACTTCGGGGCCTTCTTGTCGCTGATGTCGAAGACCTTGATGCCCTCCCACGACTCCTTGATCGTCGCGGACTGGGACACGCTGCTGCAGGAGTTGTCACTGCGCGACGAGTCGGTCGACAGGAACAGCAGGTTCCCGTACACCGAGATGTCGTTCTGCGAGCCGGGGCACAGGACCTGGCTCTTGATCGTCGGCTTCTTCGGGTTGCGGATGTCGTAGATGACGAAGCCGTCGTAGTTGCCGACGAACGCGTAGTTGTCCTGGAACGCGATGTCGGTCTGCGTCGAGCTGAGCGGAGCCTGCTTGTCCAGGTGGGCGACCGGGACCATGTTGCGGCTGCGGCTGATCTCGTCGACGCCCGGAATGCCGGTGACGCCTTCCGCCTGCGACTCGAGCTGAGCCTCGCTCAGTCCCTTGCCATCTGCAGGCAGGTCGGGCTCGGCGTACGCGGGCGCGGTCAACGTTGACAGCGTCAGCGCGAGCGCCCCCAGAACCGCCAACGGCGCTCTGCGCCGCCGGGCCGTTGCGCGTGAAGTCACAGCTGTACCCCCTCAGTACGGGTTGGTGAGGGGGAGTATCACCCCTTCGCCTTGCTAAAGGCCAGCGTCTTTCGGAGGTATTCTCCGGAGCATGCGTTCTGGGGTTCTTGTCATCGTGGCGGCATTCGCCCTGCTTGCGGGCTGTACATCGGAGCCTGATGCGGCACCGGTCATCGCACCGGACACTCCCGGCGGCTCGGCGCCGACCGTTGCGCCTTCGGACGTGAGCAGCGTGATCGCGCCTCCGCCGAACGACGCCGACCGCCAGTACGTGGCGATGATGATCGTCCACCACGAGCAGGCGCTCGCCATGACGCGGTTCGCTCCCGACCGCGCGCAGAACGAGACGGTGAAGGGTCTGGCGGAGCGCATCCGGTTCAGCCAGGAGCCCGAGATCGGCGCCATGAAGCAGTGGCAGCGCACGTTCAACGCCATCGGGACGCACGGTGACCACGGCTCCATGCCGGGCATGGCCACCCAGGACCAGTTGAACGCCCTGGGGGCCGCGCGGGGCAAGGACTTCGACCGGATGTTCCTCGAGCTGATGATCAAGCACCACGAGGGTGCCATCAAGATGGCGACCGACGTGCGCGCGTCCGGCACCAACGTCCAGGTCGAGGAGATGGCCGACGACGTCGTGGCCACGCAGGACGACGAGATCAACCGGATGAGGAAGCTGCTGACGGAGCTCTGAGCCCGAAGCGCCCTGCTACTCGGTGCGCTGCTGGGGCAGAACCATGTCCTCGGCGTGCTGGAAGGTCTCGACGGCGTTGCCCGTGACGTGCCGGGCGATGCCGCGGTTGCGCTTGTGCGCCTCGCGGAACGAGTCGGAGGCGACCCAGTCGCGGAAGTGCTCCTCGGACTCGAACTCGTTGACCGACACGTACGGCTGGTCGTCCTTCGTCGGCTTGAGCAGCGTGCTGCGCAGCAGTCCGGGGACGCCGGGCAGGAACGTGCGCATGTTGTCGCGGAAGTGGGCCTCGAACTCCTCTGCCCGCTCGGCAGGGACGAACAGCCGGTTCGTCGCGATGAACATGGGACCCTCCTTGATTCCGACGCTCTGTCGGGAACTATTCCAACTCCCCGTCGGGAAATCAAGCGCGATACGATCCCGATGTGCCGAGGATCAGCGCAGACACCGTGGCGGAACACCGCGCGAACCGGTTGCGCGCCCTGCTGGACGCCGGGCGGGACATCGTGGCGACCGACGGAGCGGAGGCGCTGACGCTCGCGTCGCTCGCCAGACGTGTCGGGCTGTCGCGGCCGAGCCTCTACGAGTACTTCCGGTCGCGGGAGGAACTGGTCGCCGCGATCGTGTCCGACGCGCTGCCGGAGTGGGCGGACAAGCTGGAGGACGCGGTCAACAGCGCGTCGTCCGTGCCGGCGAAGATCGAGGCGTACCTGCGCACCGAGCTCGCGATCATCACCGACGGCAGCCACGGGGCGGTGGTGGCGTTGTCCGCGCACACGTTGCCGGACTCGTCGCGCGAGCAGATCCGGGCCGAGCACGAACGGTTGCTGGCGCCGTTGGTCGGCGTCTTCAAGACCGCGGGGGTGGAGCGCGCGCAACTGCGGGCGATGCTGGTGCACGCGATGGTCGAGGCGACGTCGCGGATGATCACGCCGGGTCGCAACGAGCACAACGAGGCCGTCATCCGGACGTTGCTCGACCAGGTGGTGCACGGGCTGGACAAGCCCATCAGCTGAACGGCACGACCTCGCCGTGGCGGACGAGTTCGCCGTGGTGCGCGGGGTCGAGCGGGCCGAGTGCCAGGTCCAGCAACGCCGTCGCGGCCTGGGCGGGGGTCGGGGCCGTGCTGACGTCCCACCACAGCGCGGACGTGGGCGTGTTGATCATCCCTGGGCAGGCGGCGGCGATCAGGACGCCTCTGGCGAGGTCCGTCTCACGGCGTTCGGCGGCGAGCACGCGGACGGCGGCGACCTGGCCGATCTTGGACGGGATGTTCACGAAGCCCGGCCACGCCCCGGCTTTCGCCCTGCCGTCCTTGACCTCGTCGCGCCAGCGGGCGATCTGCGCATCCAGTTCGTCCAAAGTAGATGGTTCGGTGAACCGCCTGTGCAGCACCGGTGCCAGCTGGCGGAGGGTGCCGAGCGAGCTGGCGACCACGATCAGCCTGCCGGTGTCGGCGAGCAGCGGCGCGAAGGCCTTCAGGAGCCTGGTGGTGCCGAAGTTGCTGACCTCGGTGTAGGCGTCGATGATCGCGGGCGGGTCGTCGCCGGGACCGACGCGCATCACGGCGTTGCCGAAGACGATGTCGACGTCGCCGTGCCGTTCTTCCAGCTGTGCGGCCAGTTTCGCGGCGGCGCCGGGATCCGCGACGTCCAGGAGTTCACCGCGGACCTCCGCGCCGCCGCCCGGCACGGACCGCACGGCCTCGGTGATCTTGCCGATGTCCCTGCCGGTGAGGTAGACGGTGTCGGTGGGCCGCAGGCGTTGCGCGAGCCCTTCGGCCAGTGCCAGGCCGAGGCCCTGGGTGGCGCCGGTGACCAGTGCGATCGTCATGTCAGGCCTTCGTGAGGAGGATTTCGGAACACGTCCAAGCCAGGACGCGCCGAGCCATGCGAGTAGCGAGAGATTCTCAACAGGGGTATGCGTAGACGTCATGGCCCTCACTGATGCGTCGCTGGTGGCGCTGCGCGTGTTCCGCGAAGTCGCCGAGCGCGGCACGCTGACCGCGGCGGCGACAGCGCTGGGTTACACGCAGTCCGCCGTGTCACGGCAGATCGCGGCCCTGGAACGAGCGGCGGGCGCGGAGCTGCTGGAGCGGCGGCACGACGGTGTGCGGCTCACGCCGGCCGGGCGGCTCGTGCTGCGGCGTGCCGTCGTCGTGGTGGACGAGGTCGACGCGGGTGCCCGTGAGCTCGCGGGCCTGCCCGAGGACGTGAGCACCGTCAGGCTCGGCTGGTTCGCGACGGCCGGTGCGTGGCTGGTTCCTCGTGCGTTGACGGCGCTGGGGCGCACGCATCCGTCGATCACCGTGGTCACGCGCGAGGGGAACACGCCGGCGTTGGTGCGCGCGTTGCGGGCGGGCACGCTGGACGTCGCGTTGATCTCGTCGGTGCCGCCGTTCCGCGCGCCTGACGACGAGACACCCGCCCTGGTGGTGGACACGCTCGTCGAACGCAGTCTGCGCGTGGCCGTGCCGTCCACGCATCCGCTGGCGCGCAACGACTTCATCGACGTCGCCGACCTGCGGGGCCAGCGGTGGATCTCCGGCCCCGGCGACCGGTGGGTGATGGGGATCTGGCCCGGACTGGACGAACGGCCCGTGGTCGCCCACACCGCGCGGGACTGGCTGGCGAAGCTGCACCTGGTCGCGGCGGGCCTCGGCATCACGACGATCTCCGCGTCGCTGGTGGCCGTAGCACCCGTGGGAGTGCGGATACTGCCGGTGCGGGGCGGGCCCGCCGAACAGCGCCGGACCGTGCTCGCGCGGCTGCCCGGCCCGGTGCCGGAACCGGTGGCGCGCCTGGCCTCCGCGCTGCGGGCCGCCATCGTGGAGGCTGACCAGCGGCATCAACCGATCGGTTGATCCGGGTCGCGCTCGTTGTTCGATGATCTTCGCGCGCCGTTCTCCCAGGCTGGGGACATGGCAATCATCGAAGTGCGCGACCTCGGGAAGAGGTACGGGCCCCGCGTGGCGGTGGACTCCGTGTCTTTCGAGGTCGCCGAGGGGGAGATCTTCGGCGTCCTGGGGCCGAACGGTGCCGGCAAGACGACGACGGTCGAGTGCGTGGCGGGGCTGCGGACACCGGACCGGGGGAGCGTGTCGGTGCTGGGGCAGCGACCTGCGGACGTCCGCGCGTCGATCGGCGTGCAGCTGCAGGCCTCGGAGTTGCCGGAACGGATGCGGGTCGGCGAGGCGCTGGAACTGTTCTCGTCGTTCTACCCGTCGCCGGTCGACTGGTCCGCGCGGCTGGGGATGGTGCCGCACCTGAAGGCGGAGTTCGGGCAGCTGTCCGGCGGATTGAAGCAGCGGCTGTCGATCGCGCTGGCGCTGATCGGGTCACCGCGGATCGCGATCCTGGACGAGCTGACGACGGGGCTCGATCCGCAGGCGCGGCGCGACACCTGGTCGGTCATCGAGGAGGTGCGCTCGGCCGGCGTGACGATCCTGCTGGTCACGCACTTCATGGAAGAGGCGGAGCGGCTCTGCGACCGGGTGGCGGTGTTCCGCGACGGCCGGATCGCCGCGCTGGACACGCCTTCCACGCTCGTGTCACGTGTGGACGGTGCCACTCGGGTGCGGTTCGTGCCGTCCGTCGCCTTGGACGTGTCGTTGCTGGAGGCGCTGCCGGAGGTCACGTCGGTGGCCTCGGTGGGAGAGCAGCTCGTGGTCAGCGGGTCGGAGAACCTGCTGCACGCGGTGACCTCCCTGCTGGCGCGGCGGCAGGTCGTGGCACACCAGCTCCGCGTCGACCAGGTCTCACTGGACGACGCCTACGTCGCACTGACCGGGGGTCGTGATGTTGAAGATCGTTGAGATCGAGGCGCGGTTGTTCCTGCGCGACCGGATGAACTCGGTGTTCGCGCTGCTGTTCCCCAGCGTGCTCCTGCTGGCGCTGGGCGCGATCCCGGCGTTGCGGACGCCCGACGAGAACTTCGGCGGACAGCGGTTCATCGACAGCTACGTGTCGGCGCTCGTCGTGTTCGCGCTGGTGTTCGTCGGGTTGCAACGCCTGCCCGCCGTCGTGGCGACCTACCGGGAGAAGGGCGTCCTGCGGCGGCTGTCGACGACGCCCATGCACCCGGCGCGGTTGCTGGCCGGGCAGATGGTCGTCAACTTCGCCGCGGTGATCTTGTCGGTGCTGCTGCTCATACTGGTGGGGTACGTCGTTTTCGGCGTCGACCTGCCTCACCATCCACTCGGCCTGGCGTGTGCCGTGGTGCTGGGAGGCGCGGGCACGTTCGCGTTGGGCCTGGTGATCGCCGCCCTGGCCCCGAACGCGCGGACTGCCGGTGGCTGGGCGGCGGTGGTGTTCATGCTGCTGATGTTCCTCGGTGGCGTGTACCTGCCGCGGTTCATGCTGCCTTCGGCGATCCAGGCGATCGGCTCGTACTCGCCTCCCGGTGTGGAGGCGATTCAACAGGCGTGGCTCGGTGCCGCGCCGGACTGGAGGCATCTCGCGATCATGGGACTGGTCGGGCTCGTGGCAGGTACGGTCGCGGCCAGGACTTTTCGCTGGGAGTAGCTCGTGGACATGGCCGCGTTGGACAGGTGGGAGCGCAGGCTCGTCGCGATCGCCCGCGTGATCCCGTACTTCGTGCTGACCGTGACGACGGTGTTGTACACGATCTTCACCACGCAGTCGGTGCCGGAGCGCTGGTTCACCTACGGCGTCGTGGCGTTCGGGTTCGTGTGGATGGCGTGGTGGTTCACGCTGCATCCCGCGTGGCATCGGCGCCCGGAGCTCATGGCCGTGTTCATCGGTGGCATGGTCGTGTTCTACGCGGTGCTGGGCATGCGCGAGCACTGGTTCGGCGCGGTGTCGTACGCGGTCTACATCTACGCGAGCGAGCTCCTGCGCGGGCGCTGGATGTTCGTCGTCGTGGCGCTGACGGCCGGGCTGGCGACGCTGTCGTTGTTCGGCGGCTACCCGCCGCCGGGCGAGGAGGCAGCGTTCTGGTTGCTGCTGCTCGTCTTCGTGGTGCTGGCGTGCACCTTCACCTACGTCGGCCACGTGACGACCGAACAGTCCAGGCAGCGCAAGGAACTCCTCGACGAGAACGAGGGGCTGCACGCGCAGTTGCTGGTGCAGGCGCACGAGGCAGGTGTGCAGGACGAACGCCACCGCATGGCCGGGGAGATCCACGACACCCTCGCGCAGGGCCTGGCGGGCATCATCACGCAGCTGTCGGCGGCCACGGCCGCCGACAGGGAACGACGCGTGGCGGTGGCCGCGGAACTGGCGCGCGCGAACCTGGCCGAGGCCCGCCGCTCGGTGCACGCCCTGCGCCCACCGGCCCTGGACTCGGCGGCGCTGCACGAGGCACTGGACGACGTGGCGTCGGGCTGGTCGAAGCACAACGGCGTACCGATCTCGGTCACGCTGACCGGAGCCGTGCGCGAAACGCACCCGGAGGTGGAGGTCGCGTTGCTGCGCACCGCCCAGGAGGCGTTGGCGAACGTGGCGAAGCACGCCTCGGCGTCCCGGGTAGGCCTGACCCTGTCGTACATGGAGGACGTGGTGACCCTGGACGTGCGCGACGACGGAGTGGGCTTCGACCTGACGGCCCCGTCCGACGGCTTCGGCCTGCCCGCGATGCGCCACCGCGTGCACCGCCTGTCCGGCGCGCTGTTCGTGGAGTCCGAACCGGGCGCGGGAACGGCGATCTCGGCACGGGTGCCCGCGTGATCCGCCTCGTCATCGTCGACGACCACCCGGTCGTCCGCGACGGCCTGCGCGGCATGCTGTCCACCGGCGACTTCGAGGTGGTCGGCGAGGCCGCGTCCGGGGACGAGGCGGTCGCCGTGGTCGCGGCCGTGTCGCCGGATGTGGTGCTGATGGACCTGCGGATGCCGGGCTCGGACGGCGTGTCCGCGATCGAACGGCTGCGCGACCACCCGTGCCGCGTCCTGGTGCTCACGACCTACGACACGGATCGCGACGTGCTGCCGGCCATCAAGGCGGGCGCCACCGGCTACCTGCTGAAGGACACCCCGCGCGATGAACTGCAACGCGCCATCCGTGCCGCGCACGCGGGCGAGGCCGTGCTGTCACCCGCCGTGGCCACGAGGCTGCTGGGTCAGGTGCGCGAGCCGGCGCTGGAACCGTTGTCCACACGGGAGCTCGACGTGCTGGCGCTGGTCGCGAAGGGGTCGACGAACCGGGCGGTGGCGGCGGCGCTGTTCATCAGCGAGGCGACGGTGAAGACCCACCTGCTGCACGTCTACGCCAAGCTGGGGGTGTCGGACCGGGCCGCGGCCGTCGCGGTGGCGTACGAGCGCGGGCTGCTGCGGGGCGCGGACGGCGGTTCCCGGGCCTGATCGTGGTCGGCCCCGGCGAGTGGCGGCGCTGCCGCAGCCCCCGCGGCGGGGCCGATTCGGTCGACCCCGCCGCCTGCGGCAACTCCCCCTTGCCACTCCCTCACCCCTCGTCAGAAAAGGAGCGGGGAGTGGACGCTGAAATACGTGAAACCATTGGCATCACTCGTTCGGAGTAGTCCAGAGCTCGTCGACCAGGGCTTTCGCCGTGTCGGTGAGCTGCTGGCCACCGAAGCGACCGATGCGCGTCCACGGGCCGAGGCTCACCTCGTAGACGGGTGTGTCCCACGCCTCGGGGTAGGTGAGGTAGCCGAGGTAGTCGTTGGCGTACCCGACGGGCAGCACCGTGCGGTCGTCGCCGGACATCTCCTTCAGCTGGAAGCCGAGTTCCACGAACGGCTCACCGGGCAGGCCGGCGAGTGCGAGTCCGCCGATGCGCAGCACCTGCACCTCGGCGTCGATGGGGGCGGTGCCGCGGTCGATGGCGACGAGGGTCTCCTCGATGTCCTGCACCAGTTGCGTGAGCCCGACGATCTCGGCCTTCGGGGCGTTGCGGCCGATGGCGTCCGCGAGTGCGCGCCTGCGGTCGATCAGCTCGACCTCGAAGGGCCCCCGGTCCGGCAGGTCGCGGGAGTCGACCTGGACGGTGCGCCGGGCGGCCGTCACCGGGCCGCTGAGCTCGGTCTCCCCCGGGACGTCGAGCGCGGTCTGAGCGAGGTACATGCCCATGCGCGCGGTGTGGGCGAACAGGTTGCGGATGACCTCGAAGTTCGGGTTGTTCTCCTCGTCGAACCTGGCACCGTCGTGCGTGAGCGGGTCGGGCGGAGGTGCCTGGTTGCCGGCCGCGCCGGGCAGGAACAGCGCGGCCTGGCAGTGCGGTTCGTTGAGCTCGAGCATCGCGGACGTGACGCCGGGGAAGTCGGCCGACACGAACGGCTGCACCTGCACGTACACCGGGTGCGTGGTGAAGTGGTAGAAGACGCTGCTCCACTCGTCGCCTCGGAACCGCACCACCGTCACCTCGGGGTCCTGCGGCGGGTCGCCGGGGTAGACGTGGCCGTTGCGGTTGATCGCCAGCGTGCCGGGCAGCACCGCGCCCCTGCCGATCGTCGCGGTCACCGGCCGTTGGCTGTCGACGGCCTCGCGGGCGGCCTGGACGATCCGGTCGAGGAACGTCGCCAGCCAGTCCTGGTCGGGAAACGGCCGGACGTCGCCCGTCTCCGGGCTGGAGTGCGTGTGGGAACTGGCGATCATCACGTGCGTGGGCGGCACACCGGTCTGCTGCTGGATGCGCCCGCGGACCTCGGCGGTGAAGTCGCGGCCAGGCCCGAGGATGTCGTTGTTGATGCCGAGCGAGTCGACGGCGATCACGATGACGGTTTCCCCGTTGGTGATCGCCGTGGCCCTGACGAAGAGCGGATCGTGCACGCCGAGGAACAGTGAATGCCGTGGAAGACCGCCCAGATAAGGAGCTGTCGAAGGCGGCGTCACATCTACTTTCGCCGAACCGGCGTGGAATGGCATGCCCCTCACCCCTGTATGTCGACTACTCCTGCAAGTACAGGATCCAGTCGCCCAGATGTGAGATGTCCGTGAGATCGCTCGAATGGAGGAACTCGTTTCTGAGCACGGTGGCGAGCGCGGCGCCACCGTCCTCGAGCTCGACGACCCCGATCTCCAGCTCGGCGGGCTCGGCGGGGATCAGGTGGTCGCGCAGCACCGTGAGCGGTAGGTCGTACAGCTCACCGACGACCTGCGCCCCGCCGGACGCGTGCATGGCGGGGAACTCGTCGCGGACGGAGAAATAGCGGTACTTCGGCGCGCTCTTCACACGGCCGAGCATCGGTGCGCCCTGGAGCTGGTTGTGGAGGGGCCCACCCTGCATGCCGCCGCCGTTGAGAAAAATAAGTGTCATTCTCTTCTGACCTCGGGTTCTGGAATGGGGTCTCGTTGTGAAAGGTGTGCCGGCCTGCGGTTTCTCAGCGAGTGAACGGTCCGTTCACGCCACGTCGCCGAAATGATCAGGAACTTGTGGTGAGAGAATTTCGTTGCGCCAGGAGGAAGCGCGCGGGGGAGCGGTGGATCGAGGTGGGCGGGGAGCGGTGGATCGGGGTGGTGAGGTCGCTCAGCGGTAGGCCGGTGCCGCCGTGCCTGAGTGCGACGAGCTCGGCAGCGATCGACACCGCTGTCTCCGCGGGCGTGCGGCCCCCGAGATCGAGGCCCATGGGGGAGCGGAGCCTGGCCAGGGCGGTCTCGGTGACACCTGCCTCGCGCAGGCGGTCGAGGCGTTCGAGGTGCGTGCGGCGGGAACCCAGTGCTCCCACGAAGGCGAGCGGCCTGGACAAGGCCTCCACGAGCACCGGGATGTCGAACTTGGGGTCGTGGGTCAGGACCACCACCGCCGTGTCGGCGTCGGTGTGGGTGGACGCGAGGTAGCGGTGCGGCCAGTCGACGACGACCGAGTGCGCCGCGGGGAAGCGTTCGGGAGTGGCGAACACGGGGCGTGCGTCGCACACGGTCACGTGATAGCCGAGGAAGCGCGCGATCTCGGCCACCGCGGCGGCGTGGTCGATGGCGCCGAACACCAGCAGGCGTGGCGGCGGCATCCACGACTCGGTGAACACCCGGCCCTCCGCCTCGAAACGCACGGAAAGCGGATGCCCGGCAACGGAAGCAGAGAGGGCCGCGCGCAACGCGGGGGAGTCGCGCTGCACCAGGACGTCGAGTGAGCCGCCGCAGGTGAGGCCGACCGCGAACGCCGTGTCGTCGGAGTAGCCGAACGAGGCGAGAACGGGCTCAGAGGTCGACAGCACCTGGCACGCCAGGTCGTAGACCTCGGCCTCCACGCAGCCACCGGACACGCTGCCGATCACCTCGCCGGACGGCCCGACGGCCATCGCGGCGCCGACCGGTCGCGGCGCACTGCCCCGCACGGCCACCACCGATGCGACCGCGAACCGGTCCCACGACAGCAAGGCCGACGCCAGGTCACGCATCGCACACTCCTCTCAGGGCGAGGTCCCGGCCGGGTGGCCGCCCGGCCGGGACGCCGCGTCACTTGCCGCTGATCAGGTCCACGCCGAAGTACACGGCGAACATCAGGGCGAGGCCGGTCATCAGCCAGCCCGGCCAGCGGCCCTTGCAGATGCGCAGCACGACGTAGGACACGAGGCCCGCGCCGATGCCGTTGGTGATCGAGTAGGTGAACGGGATGATGGCGATGGTCAGGAAGACCGGGATCGTGTAGTCCGTTTCCTGCCAGGGGATTCGGCGGATCTGGGTCATCATCAGGCCGCCGATCACCACCAGCGCCGGGGCCGCCGCCTGCGCGGGCACGACCGTCGCCAGCGGTGTGAAGAGCAGTGCCACCAGGAACAGGCCGCCGGTCACCACCGAGGCGAGGCCGGTTCGGGCGCCTTCGCCAACGCCCGCGGCCGACTCCAGGAACACGGTGTTCGGGGCGGACCCCGTGACGCCACCGGCGATCGCGCCGGCGCCGTCGACCATCAGGATCTTGCCCATGCCCTCGACGCGACCGTCCCGCGTCAGCCCCGCCTCGTCGGCGACCGACGTGATCGTGCCCATCGCGTCGAAGAAGCCGGACAGCACCAGCGTGAACAGGAAGATCGTCGCCGCGATCACGCCGGCGGACACGAAGCCGCCGAACAGGTCCACCCGTCCGAACAGGCCGAAGTCCGGGGAGCTGACCACGGAGGCAGGCAGCGACGGTGTCACGAGCCCCCAGCCCTCGACGTCGAAGGCGGCGTTCACGCCGATGGCGACGACCGTGGCCACCACGATGCTGATCAGCACGGCACCGGGCACGCCGCGCGCCAGCAGCACGATCATCAGCAGCAGGCCCAGGCAGAAGATCGCGATCGGCCAGCCGCTCAGGTGGCCGTCGAGGCCCATCCGCACCGGCACCGTCGACTGCGCCGCGTCCGGCGTGCGGGTCACGAAACCGGCGGAAACCAGTCCCACCAAAGCGATGTAGAGCCCGATGCCCACGGTGATCGCGATCTTCAACGGCTCCGGGATCGCGTTGATGATCCGCTCTCGGACACCCGAGGCGGCCATGATCACGATGCAGACGCCTTCCAGCACCACGAGGCCGAAGGCCTGCGCCCACGTCATGGCCGGCGCCATCTGGAAGGCCACCACGCCGTTGACGCCGAGCCCGGCGGCGATGGCGAGGGGAGCATTGCCGACGAGTCCCATGAGGACGGTCATCACACCGGCGGCGAGCGCCGTCGCCGTGGTGATCTCGGCGATGGTGAGCTTGGCGCCGGTGATGTCCGCGGACGCGCCGAGGATCAACGGGTTCAGCAGCACGATGTACGACATCGCGACGAACGTCGTGATGCCACCGCGCACTTCACGGCCCAAAGAGCTGCCACGCTCGGTGATGCGGAAGAACTGGTCGAGCGGCGACGTCGCGGCTCGGCTTCGTAACTGGGTCATTGGAGGACGGCCTTTCCCATGCCGGTGGGCGCGTTCCAACGCTGGAACGCGTTTGTGCGATGCAAGCTCCGGTCAGCTGGACAGGCTTGTGGCCGTCAGTAATCGATACGAGAAGCGAGAGACATCCACGCTGTGAACGGGGCGTTGTCCTCGTCAGTGGAGATCTGGTGCACCGGCAGGTCCCACTCGCTGCGGGACTTGCTGAACAGCTCGTAGAACTCCCGGTCGTCGAAACCGGCCGCCGCCGCGTCGTGGCGGTCGGCGGCGTAGATCACCTTGTCCACGCGCGCCCAGAGCGCGGCGGACAGGCACAGCGGGCACGGCTCGCACGAGGAGATCAAGGTGCAGCCGGTCAACTTGAAGTCACCGAGCGCCTGGCAGGCCGCGCGGATCGCGACGACCTCGGCGTGCGCGGTGGGGTCGAGGTTCGGCGTCACCTGGTTCACCCCGGTGGCGATCACCTCGCCGTCACGGACGATCATCGCGCCGAACGGGCCCCCACCGGAGGCCACGTTCTGGGTGGCCAGGTCGATGGTGGCGAGCAGATGTGCGTTCACGGCAAGAAACTCCAGAAGATCAGGTACCGGTGAGGTGTTCCGGGCGGACCGGGACGCGGGTGAGCGCCAGGCCGGTGGCCGCGCGGATGGCCGCCACGATCGCCGGGGTCGACGAGATGGTGGGCGGTTCGCCGACGCCCCGGATGCCGTACGGGGCATGGGGATCGGCGAGCTCGAGCACGTCGATGCTCATCGGCGGCATGTCGAGCACGGTGGGGATGAGGTAGTCGGTGAAGGACGGGTTGCGCACCTTGCCGCCGGAGGTCTGGATCTCCTCCATCACCGCGAGGCCGAGGCCCTGGGCGGAACCGCCCTGGATCTGGCCCACCACGGCCTGCGGGTTGAGCGCCTTGCCGACGTCCTGCGCGCAGTCCAGCGAGACCACGCGCACCAGGCCGAGGTCGACGTCCACGTCGACGACGGCGCGGTGGGCGGCGAAACCGTACTGGACGTGCGCGTTGCCTTGTCCGGTAACGGGATCGAGAGCCTCGGTCGCGCGGTGACGCCACTCGGTGGTCTCGTCGATCACTTCGTCGCCGATGTCGGTACGGCCCGCCAAACGGTCGCGCACGATCGCACAGGCGGCCTTCACGGCGCCACCGGTGACGTACGTCTGGCGCGAGGCGGAGGTCGAGCCGCCGTTGCCGATCGTGGTGTCCATCGGCAGCACGGTCACGCGCTCGATGCCGAGCTCGGTCCGCACGATCTGCTGCATGATCGTCACCAGGCCCTGGCCGACCTCGCAGGCGGCGGTGTGCACGGCGGCGGCCAGCGAGCCGTTGACCATCGACACCCGGACGCGCGCGGTCGAGTAGTCGTCGTAGCCCTCGGAGAAGCAGATGTTCTTGATGCCGACCGCGTAGCCGACGCCGCGCACGACGCCCTCGCCGTGCGTGGTGTTCGAGACGCCACCGGGCAGTTCGCGGATGTCCGACGAGGTGCCGGCGGGCAACGGCTTGTCCTGCACCAGCTTCAGCAGCTGCGCGACGGGCGCGGCCGAGTCGACGACCTGGCCGGTCGGCATCACCGAACCCTCGGTCATCGCGTTGCGGATCCGGACGTCGACCGGTGACATGCCCAGGGCTTCCGCCAGCTTGTCCATCTGGGACTCGTAGGCGAAACCTGCCTGCACAGCACCGAATCCACGCATCGCGCCGCACGGCGGGTTGTTCGTGTAGAGGCCGTAGGCGTCGACCGTGACGTTGTCGACCTCGTACGGGCCAACGCCCAGCGTCGCCGCGTTGGCCACGACAGCGGGTGTGGAGGACGCGTAGGCGCCGCCGTCCAGATACATCTTCGTGCGGACGTAGACCAGCTTGCCGGTGTGGTCGGCGCCGTGCTCGTAGTACAGCACGGCCGGGTGCCGGTGCACGTGCCCGTAGAACGACTCTTCGCGGTTGTAGACCATCTTCACGGGCTTGCCGGTGTGCAGGGCCAGCAGGCACGCGTGCACCTGCATCGACAGGTCCTCGCGGCCACCGAACGCGCCGCCGACACCGGACAGCGTCAGCCGCACCTGCTCCTGCGGCAGGCCCAGAGCGGCCGCGATCTGGTCGCGGTCGACGTGCAGCCACTGCGTCGCGATGTACAGGTCGACCGAACCGTCCGTGGCCGGCACCGCTAGTCCGGACTCCGGCCCGAGGAACGCCTGGTCCTGCATGCCGACCTCGTACCGCCCGGTCACCACGACGTCGGCCGTGACGTCCTGCGAGCCGCGCCGGATCGGTACGTGCCGCACCAGGTTGCCGCCGGGGTGCAACGGGGTGTCGTCCGCGGCGGTCTCCATGTCCACGACGGGCTCGAGCACGTCGTAGGTCACGACGATCTTCTTCATGGCCCGCAGCGCGGTCTCCGGGTGGTCGGCACCGACCAGCGCGATCGGTTCTCCCTGGTAGCGCACGACGTCCACGGCCAGCACCGGCTGGTCCTTGTGCTCCAGCCCGTACAGGTTGCGGCCGGGTACGTCCGAGTGCGTCAGCACCGCGTACACGCCCGGTACCTTCAGCGCCTCCGCCAGATCGACCGACGTGATGCGGGCGTACGGGTGCGGCGAACGCAGGGTCGCGCCCCAGATCATGTCCTCGTGCCACAGGTCGGAGGCGTAGGCGAACTCGCCGCGCACCTTCAGGTTGCCGTCCGGGCGCTGGGGCGACGTCCCGATGCCACCCGACACCGCGGAGGTCAGTTCGGCGGGAGTGAGGGTCATCGCGCAGCCTCCTGGAGCTTGGCGCTGGCAGCGGAGAGGTCACGCGCCAGCTCGTCGGTCGACGCCGTGAGCAGGACACCGTCCCGCACCACGACCTCACCGCCCACGATCAACAGTTTCAACGGCGGGGGAGTGCCGAGCACCAGTGCCGCCACCGGGTCCGCGATTCCCGCGTAGTCCATTCCGGACAGGTCCCACACGGCGAGGTCCGCGACCTTGCCCGGCTCGATCGAGCCCAGCGAGTCCGCACGGCCCAGCACCTGCGCGCCGCCCATCGTGCCCATCCACAACGCCGTACGGGCGTCCATCGCACCCGGTCCGCCGCGCTGACGCGCCTGGTACAGGGCCGACCGCAGCTCGACGACCAGGCCACCGTCCTCGTTGGACGCGGCACCGTCGACCCCGAGGCCGACCGGCGCGCCGGCGTCGAGCAGGTCGCGCACCGGTGCGATCCCGGTGCCCAGCCGCCCGTTGGACGTCGGGCAGTGCGCGGACCCGGTCGAGGTCGCCCCGAGCCGTTTCACCGCGCCGGCGTTGAGGTGCACGGTGTGCGCGAGCCACACGTCCGGTCCCAGCCAGCCGAGCTGCTCGGCGTACTCGGTCGGCGTGCACCCGTTCTCCGCCAGGCACT
This sequence comes from Lentzea kristufekii, assembly GCF_033949925.1. NCBI lineage: Bacteria > Bacillati > Actinomycetota > Actinomycetes > Pseudonocardiales > Pseudonocardiaceae > Lentzea > Lentzea kristufekii. The sequence continues at coordinate 180,725 of NZ_JAXAVV010000015.1, read as the reverse complement.
GCTCTTCCTCGTCCATCGTCTCGGCGAGGTGCGTGTGCAGCCGGACGCCGTGGCGGCGAGCCAGGGACGCGGCGCCGGTCATGAGTTCGCGCGACACCGAGAACGGCGAGCACGGCCCCACGGCCACCCGGACCAGCGCGTCGTCCGCCGTCGAGTGGTAGTCGCCGATCGCCTGCTCGGTCGCGATCAGCGCGGCCTCGGTCTCCTCGACCAGGTTGTCCGGCGGCAACCCGCCGTGCGACTGGCCGCGGTCCATCGAGCCGCGGATCGCTTCGAGGCGGATGCCGATCCGCCGTCCCGCCGACACCAGCGCGTCGAAGACGTCACCGCCGCCGGACGGGAAGACGTAGTGGTGGTCGGCGGCCAGCGTGCAGCCGGTCAACGCCAGCCGGGCGAGTCCCGCCGACGCCGCCGCGTGCGTCACGGTGTCGTCCAGCCCGCGCCACACCGGGTACAGCGCGGTCAGCCACTCGAACAGCGTGGCGTCGGTCGCGAGGCCGCGCGTCGCCCACTGGTACAGGTGGTGGTGGGTGTTGATCAGCCCCGGAGTCACCAGGCACGACGACGCGTCGACGTAGGTGTGCGACCCGGAGGGCCGGGGCGCCGGGCCCGGACCGACGGACCGAACGCGCCCGCCGTCGATCACGACGTGCCCGGACAGGTGTTCGGTCCCGGACTCGTCCACAGTGGACACCGCGCAGCGGTCGAGGACGATCATCGGCGCGACGCCGCCAGTCGCACGGCGTCCAGGATCTTCTCGTACCCCGTGCAGCGGCACAGGTTCCCGGCCAGCGCCTCGCGGATCTCCGGGTCGGACGGCTTCGGCACGCGGTCGAGCAGGTCGTGCGCCGCCACGACGAGACCGGGCGTGCAGAACCCGCACTGCACCGCGCCCGCTTCGACGAACGCCTCCTGCACCGGGTCCAGGGCGTCCCCGTCGGCCAGCCCCTCGACCGTCCGGACCTCCCTGTCCTGCACCTGCCCGGCCGCGACCAGGCACGCGCACACCGGCACGTTGTCCAGGTACACCGTGCAGGAGCCGCACTCGCCCTGCTCGCAGGCGTTCTTCGAGCCGGGCAGCCCGAGCCGCTCCCGCAGCACGAACAGCAGCGACTCGCCTTCCCACACGTCGTCGGCCTGACGCTGCTCGCCGTTGACCGTCACGTTCACGCGCATGGCCGCTCCTCGCTTCCATTCTTCTTGGCAAGAAGTTCCTGCCACGCCCAGCCGAGAGTCCGGCGAGCCATCACGGCCAGGGCGTGCTTGCGATACGCCGCCGACCCGCGCACGTCGTCGATCGGTGACGCCGCCTGCGAGACCAGCTCGCCGAACTCGCGCTTCACCGAGTCGAGCAACGGCTTCGGGTTCCTGAAGTCCAGTGCCGAGGCCAGGAACTCCTCGGCCTCACGTGCCCGCCGCGGTGTCGGGGCGGCGGACCCGACGGCCGCGCCGACGCGGTTCTCCTGCGGGAACAGCGAGATCGCGAACGAGCACACGGCGATCACCATGGCGTTGCGCGTGCCGACCTTGGAGAACTGCTGTGGCCCCTTGGCAGGCGTCAGGTGAACCGCCACGATCAGTTCGTCCTGCTCCAGCGCGTTCCGCTTCACCCCCAGGTAGAACTCGGCGGCGGGGATCATCCGCGTGCCGCGCACGGAGGCCACCTCGATGACCGCGTCGGACGCCAGCAGCACCGGGTGCGTGTCCCCGGCGGGGGAGGCCGCGCCGAGGTTGCCGCCGACCGTGCCGCGGTTGCGGATCTGCGGCGAACCGACCGTGCGCGAGGCCATGGCGAGCCCCGGCAGTTCGGCGCCGAGCTCGTCGATGATCCGCACGTACGGCACGCCCGCACCGACCCGCAGCCCGTCGGACCACTGCTGGAGCTCGGGAATCCGGGTCAGGTCGAGCAGGGCGGAGGGCCGGCGGTGGTCGTAGTTCAGCTCCACCATGACGTCCGTGCCGCCGGCGATCGGCACGGCGTCCGGCCGGGAGGCCTTCAGCTCCAACGCCTCCGCAAGCGTTTCCGGTCGAAGGAAGTCCATCGTCAGCTACCTCGGTAGGTGGAGTAGGCGAACGGCGACAGCAGCAACGGCACGTGGTAGTGCTGCGCCGGATCGGAGTAGTCGAAGGTGAGCACGACCTCGGGGAAGAACGGTGCCGCTTGCGCCGTGTCGAACACCAGCCGGTAGACGCCGGCCTCCAGGCCTTCACCCCATCCGGTGATCCGGCCATCGGTGTTCGTCTCGGCGTTCGCCACCTCGGTCCCGTCGCGTCGCTGCAGCGACACGGCGATACCGGCGAACGGCCTGCCGCGTGCCGCGTCCAGCACGTGCGTGGAGATCGTCATTCGCCCTCCATCTGGTTGTGAGCCAGTACACAGACCCACTGTGTCCTTGAGCTACGGCCGCGTTACATGAATCGCCAGGCTCCTACAGACCGTGAATTTGTGCTTTCCTACAAACACGAATGGACGAAAGTGACCTGTCATGTTGCTGCTGCGGACGTTGCTGCAGATGCCGGAACTGCGCCTGAGCCTGCACACCGGTGAAGACCAGCTCGACCGCACCGTCACCCGCGTGTACGGAACGGAGCTGCCCGACCCCAGCCGGTACCTGTCCGGAGGGGAGCTCGTGCTGTCCGGCCTGCTCTGGCACCACGGCCCGCAGGACTCCGAGACGTTCGTCCACTCGCTCGCCACGGCCCGCGTCGCCGGCCTCGCCGCGTCCGAGACCGAGAACCGCGCGCTGCCCGACGACCTGGTCGACGCGTGCGTTCGCCACCACGTGCCGCTGCTCGAAGTCCCCGTCGACCTGTCGTTCGCGACCATCACCGAACGCGTCTCCATGGAACTGGTGGGGCTCTCCCGCCACCGCCGCCTGCTGAACGTCGTCGCGGAGGGCTCCGGCCTGCCCGCGCTGCTGCTCGCCGGCGGCCACGAACTCGGCGCGTCGTGCTGGGTGCTGTCCACGGCGGGCCGGGTCGTCGCGGGCGGCGAACTACCGGACCGGCTCGCGCTGGTGAAGGAGTTCCTGCAGGCCGACCGCCTCCCGAAGACGGTCAAGGGCGTCACCCTCGTGCCCGTCTCCGAACGCGGCGGCAGCCGCCTCACGAGCTGGATCCTCGTCGTGGGCGGCTCGGTGCAACCGGAGGCCGCCGCCGAGCTCGCGTCACTGGTCGCGCTGGAGAGGCTGCGTGAGGCGCAGGGCCGGCAGATCGAGAACCGCACCGCCGCACCCCTCGTGAACGCGGTGCTGAGTGGCTCGGCCGACCTGGAGTCGCGGCTGGCGGCGGCCGGCCTGGAGCACGACCGGCTGCGGGTGATCAGCGCGGTGACGTCCGACCAGCGCGCCGACCTCGCGGCGGCCGTGCTGGAGGAGGCGCTGCCCCAGGCCCTCGTGACCCCCGTCGGTGACACCGTCTACGCCGTGGCCAAGGCCGGCGACTCGCAGCCCGACGAACTGCGCGAGGCGATGCGCGTGATGGAACCGGGCCTCGGCTCGTCCCGCGTGCTCGTCGGCATCAGCTCACCCGTCACGTCCCGCGGACTGCGCGGCGCCGCGGAGGAAGCCGCGCACGCGCGTCGGCTGGGAGAGCGCCGTGGCGGCCGCACGTGTGTGGTGGCGGGCGAGGAGATCGCACTGCACCAACTGCTGCTCGCGGGCGTGCCGGAGGAGTTGCGCACTTCTTTGCGCCGTCGGCTTCTCGGGCCGGTGCTGGACTACGACGCCGAGCACGGTTCGGATCTGATGGGCACCTTGAAGGTGTTCCTGGACTGCTCCGGTTCGTGGACGGCGGCGGCCGGCAAGTTGCACGTCCACGTGAACACGTTGCGGTACCGGGTGGGGCGCGTCGAGGAACTGCTCGGCGTCGACCTGGCGGAGTTCGAGGCGCGCGTGGACCTCTTCCTGGCGCTCCAGGCGGGGTAGCTTGAAGGCGTGCCCTTCGATTTCGTGAAGGCGCTGCTCCGGCCTTCCGCTCCGGTGCCACACCATCGGCCGATCGAACGAGTCGCGGCCGACCTCCGTCGTGTGCGCCGGGCGCGTGCCTGCTTCGAGCCGGGGACGTCGGCGGTCAAGAAGATAGCCGCTCGTCAGGCCTATGACGCGTTGCTCGTCCAGGCCTGTTCGGCGTTGGAGGTCGAGCACCGGCTGGGCGCGCTGCCCGAGGGCGTGGACCGCGAGATCGAGCGGTTGCGGGTCGAGGAACGCCTGAAGGACCTCGGGTTGTCACTCTGATGGCTGATGCGGCCTGAGCCTTCAGGCTGATGCTCGGGCACGTCCCCGCTTCCTACTGTTCGGGACATGAAGACCGCCGCCTTACTCATGGGCCTGCTGCTGGCCGGGACCACCGGCTGCGCGGTAGCGCCCAGCATCCGCGTGGTGGTCGAGGGAACGGGCACGGCCGACCGGCTCACCTACACGTTCCCCGGCGAGGAGGAACGCACCCTGCGCAACCCCGACCTGCCGTTCGAGCGCATGGGCAAGCGCAAGGGGCGGGTCGTCGTGCGGCTGGAGGGCGTGCGCGGCGAGCTCACTTGCAAGATCATCATCAATGGCCGCCAGGTGCGGTCGTCGACGTCCCGGACGGGGGCGGCGCTCTCGTGCGATCACTCGATGGCCGTCTGATGTAAGACGAGGAAAGCCCGTAGCTTCAACGTGTCGGGGAGGTACGGGTTGATGAGTGACGTACTGGCTGCCAGAGCCACAGGGGTCATCAGGGGCAGGAACGACGTACCGCCGCGATTCCGGCCACCCGCGCCGCCGCGGCACTTCGTCGGCAGGGACGCGGAGCTCGCGAGCATCAGGGCCGGGGTGACGGTGCTGTACGGCGCGGGCGGGGCGGGGAAGACCGCGCTGGCGCTGAAGTGGTTGTGGGAGAGGGGATCCGGCGATCAGCTGTACCTCGATCTGGCCACGCACGACCTGGGGCGCGTGCTGCGGGCGTTCGGGCTGAGCGCCGACCCCGCCGACGAACGTGCCGTGTTCCGCAGCCTCGTCCTGCGCCGGCAGTTCACCCTGTTGCTGGACAACGCGGACTCGGCCGAGCAGGTGACGCCGCTGCTGCCCCCGTCGGGCACGGTGCTCGTGACCAGCCGGGTGAGGCTGAACCTGCCGCAGGCGCAGGAGATCGGCATCGGTTCGCTCACCGACGACGGACGGCTCGGGCCGTTGCTCGACCGGTCCTATGTGGAGCTTCCCGAACGGCAGGCGCGGCTGTACCGGCTCTGCGCGTGGGAACCGGACACGTTCGGCGTACCGGTGGCGGCGGCGATCGCGGGGGAGTCCGAGTGCGACGTCGAGGACGCGCTGGACGACCTGGTGGAGAAGTCGTTGCTGACCGAGGTGGGGGACGACGCGTTCCGGTTCCACGACCTCGTGCGTGCCCATGCGCGCGCAAAGCGCTATCAATAGTAAATAGGCTCCACGGCCGTTTAACGCAAAGCACTCCGTTTAACGAACTTCGTTGGCGTTGAACGGTTGTCCACACCGACCCGTCCCTTTCGGGAATCCGAATCAGTCATATCCTTCGCGTCATGCCGAAGGATTTCCGGGCCACGACTCTCGAACGCGCCATCGGGCGGCAGCTGGCCGGGTGGCGCGACGAGCGCGAGCTGAGCCTCACCGAGGCGGGCCGGCGCGTGGGCTTCAGCAGCGCCAAGCTGTCCATGATGGAGAACGCGGTGCAGCCGTCGGCTCCCGTGGACGTCATGGCGCTCGGTTACGTCTACAAGGTGCCCACTCCGGAATGGCAGGCCGTGGTGTTGCGCGCGCAGTACGCGGAACAGGTGCGCATGCGCTCGGTGAACGACGGGCAGCTTTTCGATCCGGCGGCGGACTTCGCGAATCTCGTGTTCGAGGCGACGTCGATGCGGGTGTTCACGACGGATCTGGTTCCGCCGGTGTTCCAGCTCCCCGGTTACACGAACACCGTCCTGCAGTCCGACGACCCGGTGCGGATCGCGCGGCTCGCGATGGTGCGGGAGGCGTGGTCGGCGCGCCTGAACGACAGGGACCCGCTGACGGTGCGGGCCGTGTTCCCGGAAGCGGTGCTGCGGCACGTGATCGGCGGGCCGCGGGTGATGAAGGCGCAGCTGCTGCACCTGATGGAGGTCAGCGAGCACGAGACGGTGAGCGTGCAGGTCGTGCCGCGCGACGCGGGGGCGTACCCGGCGATGGGGTCGCCGTTCACGTTGCTCGGGTTCCCGCACCGGCAGCACAACGACGTGGCGTACCTGGAGACGTTCATCAGGGGCGACTACGTCGAGGAGCCGGGGCCGACCGAGGAGTGCGCGCAGCGGTTCGCGGGCCTGCAGAAGATCGCGCTGGGCACCGGTGAGTCGCTGGAGCTCATCGCGGAGGCCGCCGCTGACCTGTAGAGATGTCGACACGGCAAGGAGGTGGTGCTGCGGTGTGGTTTCGCTGAGCGAGATCGGCGAGAGTCTCAACAGGGTGCTCGACAAGGCGGCAGAGGCTGGAGCCGCCCTCCGAACGGCAGCGGAGTTGGCCGAGGCTGCCCGAGACCTCCTGGAGACGGCGGCCGAGGGCAGCCTGCAGGCGGATGTCGAGGTCACGAACGCGCAGTTCAGTGAGGCGGCTGAGGGTATTGCCGAACTTCATCGGCATCTGGGTGCCGCAGTCGATGGAACCCAGAAGATCTTGCACGGTCTCGAGCGCGGCAGGCGTGCGGAAGCACCCCGTCCTGCGGCGCCACCCTCACCCGTCGACGCAATCCCGTTGCCTCAACCAAGTGTTCGCGAACGTGTTGACCGGTTGCGTCGGGCTCTCCCGCCGCCGGTGCAACCCCGATCGGGGCAGAAGACGCACGGGCGCTGGTTCACGGACAGTGACGAACCTGGCACGCCGGAGAGGGAGTTGGCCAGCGGTCATGACGAGTGGATGCTGGCTGCCAAACAGCACCTCCGCGACATGGGGATGCCTGGCACGCCGGTGACCGCCGTTGATGTCGAGATCAAGATCGCGGTGCACATGGCGCGAAATGGCATTCGGCACGCGACGGTCGTCTTGAACAACACGCCCTGCAAGGGCCGATTCGGATGTGACACGCTGGTTCCGGCAGTGCTTCCGGAAGGCAGCAGCCTGACCGTTCACGGAGTCACTCCAGATGGCCGGATCATGCAGAAGACCTACACAGGAGGGGCAGCAGCGCCGTGGAGCTAGAGGTCTGGGGCGAAGAGAGCACTGAGGGAGCAACGTTGGTGCACACGTCCGCTGAGTTCGAGGCACTCCTGGAAAAGGCGCGGGCTGCCGACTACCCGATCTTGTTGGAAGTTCTCGACGCCGCTGCTCCTTACCGGGTGATCTTCAACGTGGGGCTGCACAACAACCTCGGCGTGCTGCGGTACGCGGGAGGAGAACACCCAGATGGTGTGTACAGCAGGAATCCGGATCAGGTGCCTGGTCAGGCTGACGTGGTGCTGTACTACTACATGAACAGCGACCGTGAATTCCCGGCCAGTGCTCACTACCCCGTCGAGGTGGTGCTGCGGGCGTGTGTCGAGTTCATGGAGACCGGGGGCGCTCGGCCGACTGGTGTCGAGTGGCAGTCCTGGCCCGCGATCGTGGGTGTGTCGTGACCGCCGCTGACCTGTAGAGATGTCGGCTTCCTGAGAAAACTCCAGTTCGCCGCCCAGCCGGGGAAGGATCAGGGAGCACCACAATCCGAGATATCTCCTCTGGCAAGGAGGCGGCATGTACCGCAGATTCGGTGTCCTGCTCGCGGCGGTCCTGGGCGTCACGCTCACCGCCGCGGCGCCGGCCACCGCGGACGGTTCCAGGCACTTTCCCACGGAGTTCTCACTGCCCGACGGGTGGCAACCGGAAGGCATCGCGATCAGCGGCACCACGGCCTACTTCGGGTCGCGGGCCGACGGGTCGATCTACGCGGCGGACCTGCGCACCGGCAACGGCAAGGTGCTCGCCAAGGGGCCGGGCACGCCGTCGCTCGGCATGAAGGTCGACGCGCGCAAGCGGTTGTGGGTCGCCGGTGGTGTCGGTGGCGACGCACGGGTCTACGACACGCGCTCCGGCGCGTTGCTGGCGAAGTTCCAGTTCGCGACCGCGGACACGTTCGTCAACGACGTCGTGCTGACCGAGAGGTCGGCGTGGTTCACCGACTCGCGCAAGGCCGTGCTCTACGAGGTGCCGCTGAACCTGAAGCCGCACCGCACGCTCGCGCTGACGGGCGACCTCGTCGTCACCCCCGGCGCGGTGAACCTCAACGGCATCGTCACCGGGCTCGACGGCGGCCTGATCGTCGTGCAGAGCAACACCGGAAAGCTGTTCAGGATCGATCGGCGGAGCGGGAAAACGACCGAGATCAATTTGAGCGGTCAAACACTCACCAATGGCGACGGTCTGTTGCGTGAGGGACGTCAGTTGTACGTGGTGCAAAACCGCTTGAACAAAGTCGCGCGCTACACGCTGAGCCGTGATGGCGCGACGCTGGCGGCGGAACGCACGGACGCGCGGTTCGACGTTCCCACGACGGTCGCCGCGTTCGGCAAGCGGCTCTACCTGCCGAATGCCCGCTTCACCACGCCTCCGACGCCCGAGACGACCTACAACGTCGTCGCGGTCGAGCGTCCGTAGCGGCGCCGGTAGAACGGGAGGCAGAACTAGCCCGTACGGGGGTTCTTGCCTTGTGAGAACCCCCGTACCGGGTGTTGCTTCACTCACTCGACTGGGTAGCCTGCCAACCGCGTACTGCGTGTGATCGCTGTCATTGGGTAACGGTGATCTCCCGCCGTAACCTAATTGCAGCCGAAGGAGTTGCTCAGGTAACCCGCAGCGCTAGCCGTGGGACACAGGAGACCGTGAGAGCGCTGTGAACGAGAAGAGCGGTTACACACCGACCAACTACCGGACCATTCGGTCGCGGCTGGCCGGTGTCGTGGTCGTTCCCAGCGTGGTGCTGCTGGTCATGTGGGCCGTTTTCTCCTCGTACACCCTTTTCGACGGTTTCTACATGCGGTCGGTCGCGGCAGGGGTGAAGGGCGCGACGATCCCGTCCGTCGAGGCGCTCGCCGGCCTGCAGAAGGAACGCCAGCTGACCCTGGAGGTCCTCAGCAGGGCCGAGGGCGTCGACAGCGGCGGGCTGGGGCGCCAGCGCAGCGTCACCGACGAGGCGGTGCGCAAGATGAAGGACGCGTTCGCGGAACTCTCCGAGAGCGCGCCGCAGGACACCGTCGACCGGATCAACGCGCTCAACTCCGTGCTGGACGAACTGCCGCAGCAGCGGTCGCGCGTCGACTCGGCGTCGGCGAACCCGCAGGCGGTCTACGACTACTACAACGGCATCCTCGACTCGGGCGTCGCGCTGCTCTCCCGGCAGGCGCGCCTCGTGCCCGACTCGGAGGCGAGCCAGGCCAACGTCCAGGCCGTCACGATCTTCCAGACCGCCGACTGGCTCTCGCGCGGTGCCACCATCGGGTCGCGCGGACTGCTCAACGGCACGTTCACCGCGCCCGAACGCGTCGAGTTCGCCCGGCTGGTCGGCGCCTACCACTCGGGCCTCGACTCCACGATCCCGTTCGCGCTGGAGCAGCCCCGCACGCAGTACGACGCCCTGCGCGGCAGCACCGAGTACCGGACGTTGGTCGACCTCGAGGGCCGGATCATCAACGGCGACACGAAGGTCACCGACGTGCAGTGGCGCGCGGTGGCCAGTCCCGTGCACGACAACCTCGTCGGCCTCGCGGTCACGCAGGCCCGCAACGCCGCCGACCTCGGTCTCGACAAGGCCGACAGCCGGGTCGCCGCGGTGCTGATCGGCAGCCTGATCGCGTTGCTCGCCGTCGTCGTCGGCATCGTGCTGGCGTTGCGCATCTCGAACCGGCTCGTGTCGAAGGCCCTGGTCATGCGGCTGGCGTCGCTGCGGGAGGACACGCTGCGGCTCGCGCAGGAACGGCTGCCGCACATCGTGGCCCGGCTGCGCGGCGGCGAGCAGGTCGACGTGCACCGCGACATGCCGCCGCTGGACTACGGCAACGACGAGATCGGCCAGGTCGCGGACGCGTTCAACGCCGCTCAGTACACGGCGGTCGCGGCGGCGGTGAAGGAGACGCAGGCGCGCGAGGGCGTGAACCGGGTCTTCCTCGACATCGCGCACCGCAACCAGGGGCTCGTGCACCGGCAGCTCAAGATCCTCGACAAGCTGGAACGCGAGGAGGAGCACCCCGAGCAGCTCGACTCGCTGTTCCAGCTGGACCACCTGGCGACCCGCGCCCGCCGCAACGCGGAGAACCTGATCATCCTGGCCGGCGAGCAGCCCGGCAGGCAGTGGCGCAAGCCGGTGCGGCTGAGCGACGTCATCCGCTCCGCCGTCGCCGAGACCGAGCAGTACGTCCGGGTCAGGGTCAACCCGGTGCCCGACCGCGCGCTGGTCGGGGTGGCCGTCGCCGACACCATCCACCTGCTCGCCGAGCTCGTCGACAACGCGACGGCGTTCTCGTCGCCGCGGTCGGAGGTGATCATCCACTCCAGCGCCGCGCCGCACGGCCTCGTGGTGGAGATCGAGGACCACGGCCTCGGCATGACGCAGGAGGAGCGCCTCCAGGCCAACGCGAAGCTCTCCAACCCGCCGGACTTCGAGACGATGGCGTTCCGCGGCGAGTCCAGGCTGGGACTGTTCGTCGTCGCCCGGCTGGCCGCACGCCGGGGCATCAAGGTGGAGTTGCGCGACTCGCCCTACGGCGGCACGGTCGCCCTGTGCGTGCTGCCGCCGAACATCGTCGCCCCACACAGCGCCGCGGGCGACATCACCGAGACCACGCAGATGCCGGTGCGGTCGTTCCACGACACGTACCACGGGCACGTCGAGGAACACCCGAGCTTCCCCGTGAAGGTGAATCCCGAAGTCCAGGCGGCACTGAACGCAGGGCTGAACGCGCTCGTAGAACCTGATATGAGCACAGTTGCCCCAGCGGCCGTGTCCGCCGCAGACGCATCGGTGGAAGAACCAACCTCCGCGGCACCTCCGGTCCAGGACGGGAAGGCACCCCTTCCCCGAAGGAAGAAGCGGCAGAACCTCGCGCCGCAGCTCATGCAGTCCTCGGAGGATCCGCAGCACGCCGAGCCGGTGACCGGCGAAAGGTCGGCCGAGCGGACCCGTGACGGTTTCGCCGCGTTCCAGCGCGGTACCCGTGACGCCCGGCTGACCGACGACTGGAGATCAGAAGGAGCCCCCTCGTCATGAAGGACAACGCAAGCCAGCACGGCGAACTGAACTGGTTGCTGGAGGACCTGATCCAGCGAGTGGTCGGCGCCCGCCACGCGGTCGTGCTGTCGGCGGACGGACTCCTGCTCGGCCGGTCGGCCGGGCTGTCCCGCGACGACTCGGAGCACCTGTCCGCGATGGCGTCGGCGTTCCAGTCGCTCGCCCGCGGCACCGGACGGCACTTCGGCGGTGGCGCCGTCCGGCAGACCATCGTGGAGATGGAACACGCGTACCTGTTCGTGACCGCCGCCGGTCATGGGGCTTGCCTGGCCGTGCTGGGCGAGGAAGATGCAGACATGGGCATGATTGCGTACGAGATGAACATGCTGGTGAAGCGTGTCGGCACGTACCTCTCGTCGGCTCCGCGCGCGGAGACCGCGACTGTGCCCTCGGCGCGTGAGTCGCGCTGATGACCTCGCGCGAGGACTGGTGGTACGACGAGGCCGCGGGGCCGCTGGTGCGGCCCTACGCGATGGTGCGCGGCCGCACCCGGCCGAACGCGCCTGACCTACACCTCGTGACGCAGGTCCGAGCCTCCTCGTTCATGTCCGACCAGACGTCGCTGACCGTCGAACATCGCGAGATCATGGCCCTGTGCGCACGCCCGCTCTCGGTCGCCGAGGTCGCCGCCTACCTCGACGTGCCGCTCATCGTGGTGAAGGTCCTGCTGTCGGACCTCATCGAGCGTGGTGACGTGCTCGTGCAGAACTCGTCCCCCAAGATTCCGGACAGGAATCTCCTGCAGGCCGTACTGGATGGTGTTCGTGGGATCTGATGGCCAGCTGACCGTGCCGACCGCGGTCAAGATCGTCATCGCGGGCGGGTTCGGCACCGGCAAGACCACGATGGTCGCGTCGGTGTCCGAGATCCCGCCGCTCCGGACCGAGGAACTGCTCACCGAGGCCGGTGTGCACGTCGACGACCTCGCCGGCATCGAGGGCAAGGACACGACCACCGTCGCCCTCGACTTCGGTCGCATCACCATCAACACGAAGGTGGTGCTGTACCTGTTCGGCACGCCCGGCCAGAACCGGTTCTGGTTCATGTGGGACGAACTGGCGACCGGCGCGATCGGCGCAGTGGTCCTGGTGGACACGCGCCGGCTCGACTCGTCGTTCCCCTCGATCGACTTCTTCGAGCACCGGGCGATCCCGTTCATCGTCGCCGTGAACTGCTTCGACGGGTCGCAGCTGTACACGGTGGACGAGGTGCGGCACGCGCTCGACCTGGACGAGGCGATCCCGGTGGTGCTGTGCGACGCGCGGGACCGGGAGTCGTCGAAGGCGGTGCTGGTCGAGCTGATCCAGCACTCGATGAACCGGCTGGCCGCGGTCTAGCGATCGCTCACGTGGTGCGCGTCCGCGGGCCAGGAGGCTTCGCGGACGATGTGCTCGCCGGGGTCGCCCTCTTCGTCGAGCAGCATCACCATGGCGCGTTCGGTGTTCGTGACGAACGAGAGCAGCCGACCGGACGTGCTGGTCGGCCAGCCGGTCGTAGTCGTTCCTCACCCCAGGCATGTGATCAATACGAGCAGAAGGCCCGCTCGTGGGAGCGGGCCTTCGCGTCAGATCACTTGGCGTAGTTGTGGAAACCGCGGCCCGACTTCTTGCCCAGCAGGCCCGCGTCCACCATGCGCAGCAGCAACGGCGGCGGCGAGTACAGCGGCTCCTTGAACTCGTCGTACATCGACTCGGCGATGGCCTTCGTGGTGTCGAGGCCGATCAGGTCGGTGAGGCGCAGCGGGCCCATCGGGTGCGCGCAGCCGAGCACCATGCCGTTGTCGATGTCGTCGGCCGAGGCGAAGCCGGACTCCAGCATGCGGATCGACGAGAGCAGGTAGGGGATCAGCAGCGCGTTGACCACGAAGCCGGCGCGGTCCTGGGAGCGGATGACCTCCTTGTGCAGGGTCTCGCGCACGAACTGCTCCGCGCGGTCCTGCGTGGCGGCGCCGGTCAGCAGTGACGGCACGATCTCCACGAGCTTGAGCACCGGCACCGGGTTGAAGAAGTGCACGCCGATGACCTGCTCCGGGCGACCGGTGGCCATGCCGAGCTTCATGATCGGGATGGACGACGTGTTGGACGCGAAGATGGCGTCGTCGTCCTTCACGACCTTGTCGAGCGCGGTGAAGACGTCGGTTTTGATCTGCTCGTTCTCGGCGACTGCCTCGACCACGAACTGCCGGTCGGCGAACTCGCCGATGTCGGTGGTGAACCGGATGCGCTGCAGAGCGGCGTCCCGGTCCTCCTCGCTGAGCTTGCCGGACTTGACGCCCCTGGCGAGCGAGGTGGCGATCCGCCCCTGCGCTGCCTCGGTCGCGGCCGCGTTGACTTCGACGACGATGACGTCGAGGCCGGCGCGGGCGCTCACTTCGGCGATTCCGGAGCCCATGAGGCCGGAACCGACGACTCCCACACGTTGAATGTCACTCACGTGACCGATCCTGCCACGAGCTGCTCGAAACGAGGTCGCGGAGCGTCTCCTGCACGGTGAGGGCGTAGTCGCCTACCGGGCGGTAGCCGAGTGCGAGTGCCGCCGAGGTGTCCAGGACGAAGCCCCGGCGCCACGGGTGGCGGCCCGCCTCGTCGTGGTCCAGCAGGATCTCGTGCCAGCGGTGCCCGAGCGAGCCCGCGATGATCCGGGAGATCTGCAGGCCGTTCGGGGCGTCCGGGTCGGCGGCGTTCAGCACACGCGCGCCGGGGTGCTCCCCAGCGGTCTCGATCAGCGCGGCCAGGTTCGCGGCGGCGGTCGGGTGGTCGACGCCCTCGCCGCGCGACGCGAGCAGGACGATCCGGTGTCCGGCGAGGATCCGGTCGACGAAGTAGGACTCCGGTGGTCGCCTGTTGCCGGGACCGTGCACTTTGGACGGTCGCAGCACGGTGACCGGCAGACCGCTGTCGAGCAGCGTCCGCTCCGCCGCCACCTTGTTCGGCCCGTACCCCTCGCGGGTGAACGGGTCCGAGTCGAGCGGCGCGAGCGTCGGCTGGTCCTCGGTGACCGGGCCGTCGAAGCGGGGAGGCTCGTCCGAGTTGACGTGGCGCCCGAGAGAGTCCGCGTAGACCGCCTTGGCCGAGATCATCACGACCGACCGGGCCTTGCGCGCCGGCGGGAGCAACGTCCTCGCGTCCGCGGCGGAGTAGCAGAGGCAGTCGACCAGCAGGTCGGCACCGTCGCCCATCGCGGAAGCCAGCGCGCGGGGGTCGGAACGGTCCACCTCGCTGCCGACCGCGTCCACGGTCCAGCCCGACGCCCGCAGACGCCGAGCGGCGGCACGGCCGATGAGGCCCGTGCCGCCGAGGATCAACGCTCGTCTGCTCACCCGGGCAATCAGATCAGAGGCCGAGGCCTTCGGTCAGGCCGCCGACGCCGTCGAGCAGGTCGAGGTCGGTGACCCCGCCGAGCACGTCGCCACCGAGCACGTTGCCGACGGTGCCGTCGACGGCGCCGTGGACGGTGTCGTGCACGCCGCTGACCGGCGCGACGTCCGGGACGACCTCGTGGACGACGTCGGTGACGGTCGTGACGTCGGTGGTGACGGCGCCGAGCACGCCGGGCACGCCGTCGACGGAGACGACGTCGGTCACGCCGGTGACGGTGCCGAGGACGCCGTCGACGTCCGCCACCCCGGTCACCGTGCCGAGGACGTCGCCGGTGCCGGCGAGACCCGTGACACCGGACAGGTCGGTGATGTTGCCGAGGTCCGCGACGCCGCCCAGGCCGGCCACGTCGCCGACGCCGGGGACGACGCCGGTGACGCCGTCGAGGGTGCCCGACACGTCGCAGTGGCCGGACAGGTCGCCGGCGAAGCCGTTGGCGGCGTCGAGGTTCGCGAGGCCCGGGAGGGCGTTGTAGGACGAGAGACCGTCGACGTCCGCGATCGAGGCGGCGTCGAGCACCAGCGGGAGGATCTCCTGGACGTCACCGGGGGTGATGTCGCTCAGACCGCAGGAGCTGAGGACGCCTTCGGGGTCGAGGTCGAACGCAGACAGGGCCGCCGGGTCGTTCAGGAGGCTCAGGGCGAACTCCTGCAGCGTGGCCGGCTGGGCCTCCTGCGGCACGGCCACAGGGGTGGCCGGAGCGGTCGCCTCGGGCGCGGCGGGCTGAACGGGCTGCTGCGGGGTGGCCGGCTGAATGTCCTGCTGCATCATGGAAGTGGAGCTCCTACGGCGGGTCGGGGGATGTCACCAGGAACCGTATTGAGATCAACATCCCCTGGCATCGGGTGTGATCCCCGTACTTCGGGCGGCCGAACTCCTTAGGGGCCGAAGGTCACCCGTTAGGGGGATGCCGCGCCTCGTTAGGGGCCTCGCAGACGGCGAACGGCGGCACGGCCGACGAGGCCCGTGCCGCCGTTCGGTGCTCGCTCGCTCAGTCGAGCTCGGCCTCCGCCTTCGCGATCGCCGCGAACTCCTCCTCCGGAGCGTTCGCGACCAGGTGATGGCGACTGTAGAACCAGTAGTAGGCGACAGCGATCAACACGATTCCCGCTGTCACAGCAGCAGCGATCTCGTCCACGAAGAACGTCGCGATAACGGCTGCGACGGCCAGAACCAGCGCCACGCTCGTGGTCACCACACCACCAGGAGTCCGGTACGGGCGAGGCAGGTCCGGTGCCGTCTTTCGCAGAACGATGTGCGACACCATCATCAGCACGTAGGACAGGGCCGCGCCGAACACCGCGATGTTGATGAGCCGTGCGCCACCCGTCACCGGGTCGACCGACTTCATCACCGTCGCCAGCACGAACCCGATGGTGCCGGGCACGATCAGGGCGAGGTACGGCGTCTTGCGCTTGCCGGTCTTCGACAGCCAGCGCGGCAGGTATCCCGCGCGCGACAACGCGAACAGCTGCCGCGAGTACGCGTAGATGATCGAGAAGAACGACGCGACCAGACCCGCGAGGCCGACGTAGTTGACCAGCTGCGCCAGGAACGTGTCGCCGCCGTAGGCCGCGCGCACCGCCTCGGGCAACGGGTTTCCGGACGCCTCCAGCACCTTCGAGCCCGCACCGCCGGGCGCGACGAGCAGGATCGCCGCCGCGAACACCAGCAGCACCACCATCGCGCCGATGATGCCGCGAGGCATGTCCCGCTTGGGATCCCGCGCTTCCTCGGCGGCCAGCGGCACGCCCTCCACCGCGAGGAAGAACCAGATTGCGAACACGATCGCGCCCCACGCCCCTGTCACGCCCATCGGCAGGAACGAGCCGTCACCGATGTCGAACAGCTTCGCGGAGTCGAACTTCGGGATCATGCCCGCCACGAACGCGACCAGGGCCACGACCGCGACACCGGTGATCACGAACATCACCCGCAGCGCCTCGCCGACGCCGTAGAGGTGGATGCCGACGAACACGATGTAGCACGCCAGGTACACCGGCCAGGTGGCGTCCAGCAGACCGAGCGCCTTGACGTAGTCGCCGATGAACACCGAGATCGCCGCGGGAGCGATGGCGTACTCGATGAGAATGGCGATACCTGTGGCGTACCCGCCCAACGGGCCGAGCGCGCGCCTCGCGAAACCGTAGCCCGCGCCCGCCACAGGGAGCGCTGAGGCCAGTTCGGCGAGACCGAACACCATGCACGTGTACATCGTCGCCATCAGGATCGTGGCGACCAGCATCCCGCCCCAGCCGCCCTGGGCGAGGCCGAAGTTCCACCCGGCGAAGTCGCCGGAGATCACGTACGAGACTCCCAGCCCGGCCAGCAGGACCCACCCCGCCGCGCCTCTTTTGAGCTGTCGGTGCTCCAGGTAGTCGCTGCTCACCTTCTCGTACTCGACGTGCTTGGCCATATGGACTCCTAATAGTCCTTTAAGCGGTGGTTGAGGGTGGCGCCAGTCACCCGGTGGTGTCAAGATGGTGCGGCCAATGGCTCGCAGACATACCTTTGGAGGAACGCGGAGATGCTGACCGTCGAGGAGTTGCGCGATGCCGTGGACGCCGGTGAGATCGACACCGTCCTGGTCGCGATCGTGGACATGCAGGGCCGCCTGCAGGGCAAGCGGTGCGCGGCGCGGTACTTCCTCGACGAGGTTCTCGGGCACTCCGCGGAGGGCTGCAACTACCTGCTCGCCGTCGACGTCGAGATGAACCCGGTCAGCGGGTTCGAGATGTCGAGCTGGGAGCGCGGGTACGGCGACTTCGTGATGAAGCCGGACATCGGGACGCTCCGGCGCGTGCCGTGGCAGGAGGGCACCGCCCTCGTCATGTGCGACGTCGTCTGGGAGAACGGCGACCCCGTCGTCGCGTCGCCGCGGCAGGTCCTGCGCAAGCAGCTCGACCGGCTCGACGCGCTCGG
This sequence comes from Lentzea kristufekii, assembly GCF_033949925.1. NCBI lineage: Bacteria > Bacillati > Actinomycetota > Actinomycetes > Pseudonocardiales > Pseudonocardiaceae > Lentzea > Lentzea kristufekii. The sequence goes on along the minus strand of NZ_JAXAVV010000015.1, from coordinate 163,191 downwards.
CCTGGACTGCTACGTCGGCACCGAGCTGGAGTTCATCCTCTTCGACGACTCCTACGAGCAGGCGTGGAACGCCGGCTACCGCGACCTCACGCCGTCCAACCAGTACAACGTCGACTACTCGTTGCTCGGCACCGCGCGCGTGGAACCGTTGCTGCGGGCCATCCGCAACGGCATGACGGGCGCCGGCATGGTCGTCGAGTCGGCCAAGGGCGAGTGCAACCCCGGTCAGCACGAGATCGCGTTCAAGTACACGACGGCGCTGCGCACGTGCGACCAGCACGCGATCTACAAGAACGGTTCCAAGGAGATCGCGTCCCAGCAGGGCAAAGCGCTCACGTTCATGGCGAAGTACAACGAACGCGAGGGCAACTCCTGCCACATTCACCTTTCCCTGCGCTCCAAGGACGGTGAGCCGGTCTTCGCCGAGGGCCACGGGATGTCCCCGCTGATGAAGCACTTCCTCGCGGGCCAGCTGGCCGGGCTGCGGGAGCTCACCTACTTCCTCGCCCCGAACATCAACTCCTACAAGCGTTTCGTGAAGGGCTCGTTCGCGCCGACCGCGGTGGCGTGGGGACGCGACAACCGCACGTGCGCGCTGCGGGTCGTCGGCCACGGCCACGGGTTGCGGTTCGAGAACCGGGTTCCCGGCGGTGACGTGAACCCGTACCTCGCGGTGGCGGCGCTCATCGCGGCCGGCCTGCACGGCGTCGAGCAGAAGCTGGAGCTGGAGGACGAGTTCGTGGGCAACGCCTACGCGTCCGACCGGCCGACGGTGCCGACGACGCTCAAGGAGTCGGCGGAACTGCTGGCGGGCAGCACGATCGCGCGCGAGGCGTTCGGCGAGGACGTCGTCGACCACTACCTGAACGCGGCCAAGGTCGAGCTGACCGCGTTCGAGGCGGCGGTCACGGACTGGGAGAAGGTGCGCGGTTTTGAGCGCCTGTAAGCCGCTCATCGGCATCAGCACGTACCTGGAGCGCACGCGCTTCGGGCTGTGGGACGTGGAGGCCGCGGTGCTCTACCGCGGTTACCTCGACTGCGTGGTCGAGGCCGGGGGCAACCCCGTCATGCTGCCACCGGTCGGCACCTGGAACGCCGAGACCATCGGGTTCCTGGACGGCCTGGTGATCGCGGGCGGCGCCGACATCGACCCCGCCGCCTACGGCGCCGAGAGGCACGAGAAGACCGGCGAACCGAGCCGGGCGCGCGACGACGCCGAGTTCGCGCTCGTCGAGGCCGCGCTGAAGCTCGACCTGCCGGTGCTCGGCGTGTGCCGGGGCATGCAGGTGCTCAACGTGGCGCTGGGCGGCACGCTGCACCAGCACGTCGAGGGCCACAACGAGGCGCCCGGCGTGTTCGGGACCACCGAGATCGAGGTCGTGCGGGACACGCACCTCTACACGATCATCGGCCCGGAGACGACCGTGCAGTGCCATCACCACCAGTCGCTCGACCGCGTGGCGGACGGGCTGCGCGTCACCGCGAAGGCGCCCGACGGGACCGTCGAAGCCGTTGAGCTGGAAGGCGCGCGGTTCGTCGTCGGCGTGCAGTCGCACCCGGAGCAGGACATCGAAGACCTGAGGCTTTTCGAAGCTCTCGTGGATGCCGCAAGGAGCAAAGCGTCGTGACCTTTGACGTCATCAACCCCGCCACCGAGAAGATCGTGCGGTCCGTGCCGCACACCACCCTCGGTGACACGGACGCGGCGATCGGCCGGGCGCAGAAGGCGTTCGAGAGCTGGCGCAACGTCGCCCCCGGTGATCGCGCGAGGCTGCTGCGGAAGTTCGCGGAGGTCGTCGACGCGCACGTCGAGGAGCTGGCGCGGCTGGAGGTCGAGAACTCCGGCCACACCATCGGCAACGCGCGGTGGGAGGCCGGCAACGTCCGCGACGTGCTGCAGTACTACTCGGCCGCCCCGGAACGCCTGTTCGGCAAGCAGATCCCGGTCGCGGGCGGGCTCGACGTCACGTTCCACGAACCGCTCGGCGTCGTCGGCGTGATCGTCCCCTGGAACTTCCCGATGCCCATCGCGGGCTGGGGGTTCGCGCCCGCGCTGGCCGCCGGCAACACGGTCGTGCTCAAGCCCGCCGAGGTCACGCCCCTGACCGCGATCCGCCTCGGCGAGCTCGCGCTGGAGGCGGGCCTGCCGGAGGGCGTGTTCCAGGTGCTGCCGGGCAAGGGCAGCGTCGTCGGTAACCGGTTCGTCACGCATCCGTTGGTGCGCAAGGTCGTCTTCACCGGCTCGACCGAGGTCGGCAAGCAGATCATGGCGGGCTGCGCGAACCAGGTGAAGCGGGTGACGCTGGAACTGGGCGGCAAGTCGGCGAACATCGTCTTCGCGGACTCCGACCTGGAGAAGGCGGCCGCCACGGCGCCGTACGGGGTGTTCGACAACGCGGGGCAGGACTGCTGCGCCCGTTCGCGCATCCTCGTGCAGGCCAGCGTCTACGACAGGTTCATGGAACTGCTGGAGCCCGCGGTCCAGGGCGTGAAGGTCGGCGAACCCGGCGACGAGGCGACCGAGATGGGGCCGCTCATCAGCGCGTCGCACCTGAGCAAGGTCGCGTCTTACGTCCCAGACGACGCCTCCGTCGCGTTCCGGGGCAGCGCGCCGGACGGACCCGGTTTCTGGTTCCCGCCGACGGTGCTCACGCCCGCCTACGACCACCCCGCGGTCACCGAGGAGATCTTCGGGCCGGTCGTCGTCGTGCTGCCGTTCACCGACGAGGCCGACGCGATCCGGATCGCGAACGACTCGGAGTACGGCCTGTCCGGGTCGATCTGGACGAACGACGTCGGCCGCGCGATCAGGGTGTCCCGCGCCGTCGAGGCCGGGAACCTCTCGGTGAACTCGCATTCGTCCGTCCGCTACTGGACGCCGTTCGGCGGCGTGAAGCAGTCCGGGCTCGGCCGCGAGCTCGGCCCGGACGCGCTCGACGCCTTCACCGAGCTCAAGAACGTCTTCATCGCTACCTGATTCCGGTCCGACTGATTCCGGTCCAACTGATTCTGGCAACCTGAGGAGAACAAGAGATGGTGCAGCGACTCGAGGGCCGCGTGGCCGTCGTGACGGGTGGCGGCAGCGGGATCGGACTCGCGACCGTGCGCAGGTTCGCGAGCGAGGGCGCGAAGGTCGTCGTCGCCGATCTCGACCCGGCCACCGGCAAGGCCGCCGCGGACGAGGCGGGCGGGCTGTTCGTCCAGGTCGACGTGACCGACGAGGAACAGGTCAAAGCGCTCTTCCAGACCACTGTGGACACTTACGGCAAGCTGGACATCGCGTTCAACAACGCCGGTATTTCCCCACCCGACGACGACTCGATCCTCACCACGGGCATCGAGGCGTGGGAGCGCGTCCAGAAGGTGAACCTCACGTCGGTTTATTTGTGTTGCAAGTACGCCATCCCGCACATGCAGGCAGGCGGCAAGGGTTCGATCATCAACACCGCGTCGTTCGTGGCGACGATGGGCGCGGCGACGTCGCAGATCTCCTACACGGCGTCGAAGGGCGGCGTGCTGGCGATGTCGCGCGAACTCGGTGTGCAGTTCGCGCGCGAGGGCATCCGCGTCAACGCCCTGTCGCCCGGCCCGGTCAACACTCCGCTGCTGCAGGAGCTGTTCGCGAAGGACCCGGAGCGGGCCGCGCGGCGCCTCGTGCACGTACCGCTCGGTCGGTTCGCCGAACCCGAGGAGATCGCCGCGGCCGTCGCGTTCCTGGCGTCCGACGACTCGTCGTTCATGACGGCGTCGAACTTCCTCGTGGACGGCGGCATCGCCGGCGCGTACGTGACACCGCTCTAGTCGTGGTGGAACACGCGCAGGAGGCGTTGTTCCGCCCGGTGCGGGCGGGCAACGCCTTCGAGGAGACCGTCGAACGGCTCATGCAGTCCATCCGGCTCGGCGTCGTCGCGCCGGGTGAGCGGCTGCCGTCCGAACGGGAACTGGCCACCCGGCTCGGCGTGAGCCGGGTGACCGTGCGCGAGGCCATCAGGTCGTTGCAGGAGAACCATTACGTCGAGTCCCGAAGGGGGCGGTACGGCGGCACGTTCGTCAACGACGTGCTGCCGAAGTCCGCCCCCGCCAGGGACTTCGGCGACCTCCACGACGTGCTGACGCTGCGGAAGGTGCTGGAGACCGGCGCGGCCGAGACGGCGGCGGGACGGTCGCTGGGCCCTGCCGAACGACGAGGGCTGCGCGCCCGTCTGGAAGAGGCTTCCACCTCGACGCTCGCGGAATACCGCCGCAAGGACTCGCGGCTGCACCTGGCGATCGCCGAGGCCACCGGATCGGCCGCGCTGACCGCCGCCGTCGCCGAGTCGCGGATGCGCGCCAACGAGCTGCTGGACCACATCCCGCTGCTCGAACCGAACCTCGCGCACTCCAACGCCCAGCACGAGCGCGTCATCACCTCCATTTTGGACGGAGACCCCGTCGCCGCGCGGCAGGCCATGGCCGAACACCTCGACGGCACGGCGTCGTTGCTGCGCGGCTTCCTGGTCTGAGCGGTCAGACCCCTCCGGAGCCGGTGGGGATGGTCACGGTTGGGAAAGCAGGCCGCTGTAAACGTTTGCAGGGTAGAATGTCGTGTTGTCATGCACATTCCGCATGGAACAACCCTTGGCGTGAGCCTTGCGGACAGTTACCGTCCGAACACCTCGGGGACTTGCAGCGCGAGGAGCTGTTGATGCCAGGGTTGCGCAAGGTGTTTCGCGACGCCATGGGCCGGGTGCACTCACTCCGCGTCTTGTCCGCCGCGGGCATGGTGAGTCTCACGAACTTCAAGATGTCCATGCAGGCCCTGCAAGAGGTCAAGGTCTGGGGGCCGAACGTCACGGCGCTGCGCCGTTCCGTCCGGCTGAACCCGGACGGCATCGCCGTCGTCGACGAACGAGGATCCGTCACCTACCGCCAGCTCGACAGGCGTTCCAACGCCATCGCGCAGGGCTTGCGCGCCCTGGGCGTGCAGCACACCCACATCGTCGCGGTGATGTGCCGCAACCACCGCGGCATGGTCGAGTCGCTGCTGGCGTGCGCGAAACTCGGTGTGCGCGTGCTCCTGGTCAACACCGGGTTCGGCGCCCCGGTCGTCCTGGACCTCCTGCAACGTGAACGCGCGTCCCTCGTCATTCACGACGAGGAGTTCACGCCGCTGTTCCACCAGCTGCCCCCGTCGATCCCGCGCTGGCTCGCGTGGTCGCGGGACGGACTGGACCGTCGCACACCGACCCTGGACCAGCTGGTGGCCAAGGCACCGCGCGGCGAGCTCGAACCGCCGCGCGAACCGGGCGTCGTGATCCAGCTGACGTCCGGCACGACCGGGACGCCCAAGGGCACCGCTCGCGAGATCAAGTCGGTGCTCACCGCGTCGGACTTCCTCGACCGCATCCCGATGACCTCGGGCGAGTCGACCTTCATCGCCGCGCCGATCTTCCACTCCGTCGGCTACTCGCACCTGACACTCGCGATGTCGCTGGGTTCGCGCGCGGTGCTGCACCGCCGTTTCGACCCGCGCAAGACGCTCTGGTCGGTGCAGGGCCAGCGCTGCACGACGCTCGTCCTCGTGCCGACGATGTTGCAGCGGATCATGGAACTCGAACGGCACGTGATCGACTCGTACGACCTCTCACACCTGAAGGTCGTGTTCTCCTCAGGCGCGCCGATCACACCGGACCTCGTCGAACGCACCCAGGCCGTGCTGGGTCCGGTGCTCTACAACCTCTACGGCTCAACGGAAGTCGCCGTCGCCACGGTCGCCACCCCCGATGACCTCGCGGCCGCGCCGTCCAGCGTCGGCCTGCCACCGCACAACTGCGTCGTGCGCATCTACGACGCCGAGGGCAACCGAATCACGCGGTCGTTCGTGACGGGCAAGATCTACGTGCGCGGCTCGCTGACCGTCGACCTGTACACGGACGGCACGCAGAAGGAGTCCATCGACGGGCTCGTCGCGACCGGCGACCTCGGCCACTTCGACCCCAGCGGCCGGCTGTACTTCGACGGCCGCGAGGACGACATGATCGTCTCCGGCGGCGAGAACGTGTACCCGGTCGAGGTCGAGAACCTGCTGATGACGCACTACCGCGTACGGGACGCGGCGGTGCTCGGCGTGCCGGATCCCGAGTACGGGCAACGGTTGCGCGCGTTCGTGGTGCCGGTCGCCGGGGCGCGGATCGACGTGCGGGAGCTGCGCGAGTTCGTGCGCACCCGGCTCGCGCGGCACAAGGTCCCGCGCGAGGTCGTCGTGGTGCCGCAGCTGCCGCGCAACGCGACCGGGAAGGTGCTGCGGCGTCAGCTGCTGGCGATCAGGCTCGGGCCGCAGCCCCACTAGTAGAGCGTCGCGGCTAAGTTGTGCTCCGTTGAGCAGGGCAGAGGGCTGCGCGGTGTGGTCGCTCGTTACCGAAAGCCCCGGATGGTCGCGCTCTCACGCACATTTGCCGCCGAGTTGGCGGCAGAAAACTGCCGGCGCAATCGTTTGCTGATCACCTCAAGCACCGCCAACCGTGCAGGTGACAGCCATGAGAGCGCGATCTTCATGATCGAAGCCCGGCCACCTGCCGGCGTCCCTCCCGCTCGTCACTAATCGAAGAGATAGCTGCGACACGCTACTAGGCATGTGGGCGGAACGCACGCCACCGCAGAACGAGGGGACTAATCCGGCGGGGGCGCGCGTTCCTGGTTTTGGGGAGCGCACGCCCAGCGCCGTCGGGGAATCGGTTGTTCGCTGGGCGTGCGCTCGGTCGGTCACCGCTCGAAGCGGTCGCCGGACCGGCCCTCACCGAAGGGGCCGCGCTGGTCGAAGCGGTCTCCGCCGCGGTCGGGCCCGCGCTCTCCGCGCTCGTGCATCCGCACCTTGCCCGGACCGCCGCGGTGGTCGGAGCGCTCGGAGGCGACCGCTCCCACGATGCCGCCGCCGAGGACGAGACCCAGCAGGCCCACGGCGACCAGCTGCGTGGCGCGGTGGCGTACGAAACGCCGTCCCCGGCCAGGGCCCGTGGGCACGGCGGCCACAGGCGGCGCCACCGGAGGGGGAGGCGGTGCTTCCGCTGCCGTGGCCGCGGCCGGTGCGGGTTGCTCAGCCGCGGCCGGTGCGGGTTGCTCTGCCGCCGGCGTGGCGGGCTGCTGGGCCGGCAGTTCGGCGGTCGGGTGCTGACCAGGCGTGGCCGGTGCGTCGGCCGGCAGCGGGGTCGTTGCCTGGTCCGGTGCGGGCCGGCTGGCCTGCGGCTCGTTCTTGGACGGCTCCCGCGGTGGAGGCGTCTGTCCCTGCTCGCTCATGTCCTCAACGATGCGCCGTTCTGCTGAGCTGGGGCTGACAGCCACCTGTTCGTTTCCTGAAGTCCTTCAGGATCGCGCAGCGAGTTCATGACAGGCCTGGAACCAGCGAAAACGTGCCGCTGGTCGGCGTAGGTCGCGCCGAATAGCTCGTCGTCCAGGACGCCGGTCCACAGGAAGTGCAACGTCGTGCGGGTGCCGTTGCGGGCGTCGCGGCGGGCGTAGTGGTCGCGCAGATCGGCGTAGAGCAGGCGCAGTTCGTCCCGGTTGGACTCGGTGAGGCGGACCGGGCATTCGACGACCAGGTCGGACATGATCGATGCTCCATTCGGCGGGCCGGGAGACAACAGCGTGCTCGTCCCGGGTGCTCGGCCGCATCCGAAAAACCACTCAGAAGCGCGTACGTAGGTATCGCGGCCGGAATCCGCTTGCGCGCACCGGCTTCAATCGGTGCATGGAACTCGTACCCCTGCGCAAGGAGTTCGCCGCCGAGATGGCCGCGACCCGGCCGAACGACGACGAGGTCAACCGGCTGACCGGTACTCACGCGACGTTCACGCTGGAGGATTACGAGGCGTACATCGAGCGGACGCTGAACGATCCGGACCGCTACACCCGCGCGATCACCGAGGACGGGAAGTTCCTCGGCGAGGTCGTTCTCACCATCAATCCGCACAACCGCTCGGCGGGCATGCGGATCGCGTTGTGGGACGGCTTCGGCAAGGGGTACGGCTCGATCGCGATCAAGCACGTCCTCGACCACGCGTTTCATGAGCGCGGGCTGCACCGGGTCGATCTGGAGGTGTACGACTTCAACGAGCGGGCCATCCACGTCTACGAGAAGCTCGGCTTCCGCGAGGAGGGCCGGTTGAGGGACGCCCTGCTCTGGGACGGCGTCTTCCACGACGCGATCGTCATGTCCGTCTTGAGCACCGATAACATCTGATCCGAACACCCCATTACATCGAACGTAGGAGTCACCGTGTCCGAGTCGCGCCCAGCAGTCGCCCAGAACCCGCCGCGCGTGGTGGTTCCGGCTGGGACGACGGCGGGCACGGCCGTGCGCGAAGCCGGTCTGCCGGGCAAGGGCTCCGACGCGATCGTCGTCGTGAAGGACGCCGAGGGCCACCTGCGCGACCTGTCGTGGACCCCGCAGGTCGACGTCGAGGTCGAGGCCGTCGCCGCGGACACCGAGGACGGCCGCAGCGTCATCCGCCACTCCGCCGCGCACGTGCTGGCGCAGGCCGTGCAGCAGCAGTTCCCCGAGGCCAAGCTCGGCATCGGCCCGCCCGTGAAGGACGGCTTCTACTACGACTTCCAGGTCGAGAAGCCCTTCACGCCCGAGGACCTGCAGGCGCTCGAGAAGCGCATGAAGCAGATCATCAAGTCCTCGCAGCGGTTCTCGCGCCGCGTCGTCGAGTCGATCGACTCCGCCAAGGCCGAGCTGGCGTCCGAGCCGTTCAAGCTGGAGCTCGTCGACATCAAGAGCGACGTCGACACCAGCGAGATCATGGAGGTCGGCGGCGGCGAGCTGACGATCTACGACAACCTCGACCCGCGCTCCGGTGAGCAGGTCTGGGGCGACCTGTGCCGCGGTCCGCACGTGCCGACCACCAAGCACATCCCGGCGTTCAAGCTGACCCGCGTGGCCGCCGCGTACTGGCGCGGCAACGAGAACAACCCGCAGCTTCAGCGCATCTACGGCACCGCGTGGGAGTCGCAGGAGGCCCAGGACCTCTACCTGGAACGCCTGGCCGAGGCCGAGCGCCGCGACCACCGCAAGCTCGGTGTCGAGCTCGACCTGTTCTCGTTCCCGGACGAGATCGGCTCCGGCCTCGTGGTGTTCCACCCCAAGGGCGGCATCATCCGCAAGGCGATGGAGGATTACTCCCGCCAGCGCCACACCGAGGCGGGCTACGAGTTCGTCTACTCGCCGCACATCACCAAGGGCAAGCTGTTCGAGGTCTCCGGTCACCTGGACTGGTACAAGGACGGCATGTACCCGGCGATGCACCTCGACGCCGAGTTCAACGAGGACGGCACGGTTCGCAAGCCCGGCCAGGACTACTACCTCAAGCCGATGAACTGCCCGTTCCACGACCTGATCTTCAAGGCGCGCGGCCGGTCCTACCGCGAGCTGCCGCTGCGCATGTTCGAGTTCGGCTCGGTCTACCGCTACGAGAAGTCCGGCGTGGTGCACGGCCTGACCAGGGTGCGCGGCATGACGCAGGACGACGCGCACATCTTCTGCTCGCGCGACCAGGTCCGCGACGAGCTGAAGTCGCTGCTGAACTTCGTGCTGGACCTGCTGCGCGACTACGGTCTGGACGACTTCTACCTGGAGCTTTCGACCAAGAACCCGGAGAAGTTCGTCGGCCCGGACGACATCTGGGAGGAGGCGACCGCGACGCTCGCCTCGGTCGCCGAGGAGTCCGGTCTCGAGCTCGTGCCCGACCCCGGTGGCGCCGCGTTCTACGGCCCGAAGATCTCCGTGCAGGCGCGGGACGCGCTCGGCCGCACCTGGCAGATGTCGACCATCCAGCTCGACTTCATGCTGCCCGAGAAGTTCGAACTGGAGTACACCGGCCCGGACGGCTCGCGCCAGCGCCCGGTCATGATCCACCGCGCGCTGTTCGGCTCGGTCGAGCGCTTCTTCGGCGTGCTGACCGAGCACTACGCGGGCGCGTTCCCGGCGTGGCTCGCGCCGGTGCAGGTCATGGGCATCCCGGTGACGTCCGAGAACGCCGACCACCTGTTCGCGGTGCGCGACGTGCTGCGCAAGGCCGGCATCCGGGTCGACGTGGACGCCTCGGACGACCGCATGCAGAAGAAGATCCGCAACCACACCATGCAGAAGGTGCCGTTCATGCTCCTGGCCGGTGCCAAGGACGTGGAGGCGAACGCGGTGTCGTTCCGGTTCCGCGACGGCACGCAGATCAACGGCGTGCCGGTGGAGCGGGCGGTCGAGCAGATCGTCGAGTGGGTCGGCCGTCGCGAGAACGCGTCGCCCACGGCGGAACTGCTCTCGTGACGCCTGAGTTCTCCGAGCAGGCCGGTGTGGGGGTCCACGACGCGTTGCAGCGTCTGTGGACCCCGCACCGCCTGTCGTACGTGCAGGGCGCGGGCAAGGCCGAGGGCGATGAGCCCGCGGGCTGCCCGTTCTGCCGCGTGGTGGAACTGTCCGACGAGGACGGTCTGATCATCGCGCGCGGGGCCGAGGTCTTCGCGTTGCTGAACCTGTACCCGTACAACCCCGGTCACCTGATGGTGCTGCCGTACCGGCACGTGGCGGACTACTCGGAGCTGACGGTCACGGAGACCGCCGAGCTCGCCGCGTTCACGCAGAAGGCCATGACGGTCGCGCGGCACGTGGCGGCGCCGCACGGGTTCAACATCGGCATGAACCAGGGCGTCGTCGCCGGGGCCGGGATCGCCGCCCACCTGCACCAGCACGTGGTGCCGCGGTGGGGCGGGGACGCGAACTTCATGCCGGTCATCGGGCACACCAAGGTGCTCCCGCAGCTGCTGGGGGAGACCCGTCAGCTGCTGGCGGACGGCTGGAAGGCAGTCGACTGATCGTTTCGCGGTGCTTATCTGTTGACTTTCGATAGATCACGCGCGATAGTCGATCTATGCCTCGACTGTTGCTGCCTCTGGTGGGCTGCGTCCTGCTGGTCGCGCTCGGCGTCAGCGCGCTCATGTACGCCCAGTACGACGACGCTCCGGGCCTCGGGCTCATCGCGTTCGTACTGATTTTCGGCGGCATCGGCCTTGGTGTTCGCGCGGTATTGCGGGCTAAACGGGGCGTTTAGTCAGCGTGTCCGTGATTGAAAGCCGTACTAATTCTTGGACAAAAGAGTGACAAAAACCACTCATGTTGTCCGCACTGGACAATCGAAGCTGTTTCCACGCGCAACGGAATAGGTTTCGGTTACAACTTTCGGGTGTTTTTCTCCAGTCGATCGAGACGTAACACCAGCACAAAGCGATTCCAGGTAGGTGAGATCACCCACCTGGAGGTGTCAACTGCGAGTCAAGTCCCCGCCTATGGCCGATCGTCTCACCGTGTGCGAATGGTTACGGTGCGAACATGACCGCACCTGAGCGTTCGCGATTAGCGAGAGAGCGGCTTTCGCGTGAACTACGCCGGTTGCGCACCGAGGCGAAGATGACCGGCACGGCCACCGCCCGTGCCACCGGGATGAGCCAGTCCAAGCTGTCGAAGATCGAGAACGGCATGCTGCTCCCGTCCGTGACGGATGTGGAGCGTCTCGTGGCGGAACTGGCCGCCGCGAGAGAGACGCGCATCGAACTGGTCGAACTCGCCAGGTCGCTGCACGCGGAGGCGGAAACCCGCCGCGTCGTGCTGCACCGAGGAGCGCACCGCCACCAGCAGACGATCAGCCGTGTGGAGGCGCGGGCGGCGACATCGAGGTTCTTCCAGGTCAACCTGGTGCCCTCGCTGCTGCAGTCCGAGTCCTACCTGCGGATCGTGCTGGGGACGATGCCGCATTCGGAACAGGAGGCCGCGGTGGCCGCCCTGCGCACCCGCCGTTCCCGGATGGACGACCTGGCGAAGCAGTTCGTGTTCGTGCTCTCCGAAAGCGCGCTGCGCTGGCGGATGGGCTCGGCGGAGCTGATGGCGGAACAGGTGGAGCACCTGGCCGCGATCCAGCGCCGACCGAACGTCCGGCTCGGCGTCGTGCCGTGGTCCGCGGACGCGAACGTGGTCGCTTTGCACGGTTTCCACATCTACGACGAGCGCGTCGTCACGGTCAGCGTGCTGACCGGCAACGCCACCATCACCGACCCGCTGGACGTGCGCGAGTACCTCGCGTTGTTCGGGCGGCTCGAACGGCTGGCGGTGCGAGGGGAGGAGTTGCAGGGATTGCTGAAGCGCATCGCGGAGGACCACCGCCGGCTCGGCTAGGCCGGCTCGGCTGGAGATTTCTCGCCGGACGATTCCGGCTGGACGGTCTCCGGCCGGAAGGATTTCCACGAGGGGGTCAGGCGGGTTGTTCACGGGTGCTGTCGCTGTGACGGCGGCGCTCGTCGGCCCGCCTCCCGTGTTCGCGGCGAAGGGCGGGGGTCTCGTCCTCACCCGCGAGCGGTGCGTTTCACCAGTCCAGCTAGGCTTCGACCTGCCATGCTGAACATCTTCGCTCGCGCGTCCGTCTCGCGCGTCACCGATCCGATCGGGGCGTGGCTGCTGGCGCGTGGCCTCACGCCCAACGCCGTGACCGTCGTCGGCACGATCGGCGCCGTCGCGAGCGCGCTGTGGTTCATCCCCAGCGGTCAGCTGTTCCTGGGCTGCGCGCTGGTGGCGTTCTTCGTGCTGCTCGACCTGATCGACGGTGCCATGGCCCGCGCGCAGGGGCCCACGAAGTTCGGTGCCGTGCTCGACGCCACCTGTGACCGCATCGCGGACGGGGCGTTGTTCGCGGCGCTCACCTGGTACGCGTTCGACACCGGCGACCGGTGGACGGCCGCGGCCGGGTTCATCTGCCTGGTGGCCTCGCAGGTCATCTCGTACGTCAAGGCGCGCGCCGACGCGACCGGGCTCTCCGCCGACGGCGGGCTCGCCGAGCGGGCCGAGCGGTTCATCATCGCGCTGATCGGCGCCGGGGTGCAGGGGCTGGGCGTGCCGCACCTGATGGCCGTCTCGCTGTGGCTGCTCGCGGCGATGACGGTCGCGACGGTGCTGCAGCGGATCTTCGCGGTCGCGAAGTCGGCGCGGGAGGCCGCGTGAACCTCGCGACCCTCGGGTACACCGCCGGGTGGCGGCTGGTCCGCCTGCTGCCGGAGTCGTGGGCGCGCGGGGTGTTCCGCGCGGGCGCCGACTACGCGGCTCGTCGCGGTGGCGCGAGCGTCGAGCAGCTGCGCCGGAACCTGAGCCGGGTCGTGCCGCAGGCGGGCGAGGACGAGCTCGACGGCCTGGTGCGCGACTCGCTGCGCTCGTACGCGCGCTACTGGTGCGAGGCGTTCCGGCTGCCGTCGATGGACCTGCGCGCCGCCCACGAGAAGCACCGGTTCCAGGTGTCCGGCCAGGAGAACCTCGACGCGGCGCTGGCCAACGGCACCGGTGCGATCGCCGCCCTGCCGCACAGCGGCAACTGGGACATGGCGGGCGTCTGGCTCGTCGGCCACTCCGGCACGTTCACGACGGTGGCCGAACGGCTGAAGCCCGAGTCGCTGTACCGCAAGTTCGTGGAGTTCCGCGAGACGCTGGGCTTCGAGGTGCTGCCGCTGAACGGCGGCGACCGTCCACCCGCGACGGTGCTGGCGGAACGCCTGCGCGCCAACAAGGTCGTGTGCCTGCTGGCGGACCGCGACCTGACGTCGACCGGCGTGCCCGTGACGTTCTTCGGCGAGCAGACCCTGATGCCCGCGGGGCCGGCGCACCTGGCCTCGACGACGGGCGCCGCGCTGCTGCCGGTCGGGTGCTGGTTCACCGAGGACGGCTGGCACTTCCGCATCCACCCGCCGATCAAGGTCAGCACCGTCCAGGCCGCCACGCAGGCCGTCGCGGACGTGTTCGCCGCCGACATCGCCGCGCACCCGGCCGACTGGCACATGCTGCAGCAGCTCTGGCTCGCCGACCTGCCCGAGAAGCGTCGCGCCGCCCTCGCTCGGAGGCTTTCGCGGTGAAGGTCGGCATCGTCTGCCCGTACTCCTTGGACGTGCCCGGAGGAGTGCAGGCGCACGTCGTCGATCTCGCGCGCGCCCTGATCGGCCTCGGGCACGAGGTGAACGTCCTCGCGCCCGCCGACGACGACCAGGCGCTGCCGCCGTTCGTCACGTCCGCCGGCCGCGCGGTCGGCATCCCGTACAACGGTTCCGTGGCACGTCTCAGCTTCGGTCCCGTCTCGTACGCGCGGGTCCGCCGCTGGATCGATGAGCACGAGTTCGACGTCCTGCACCTGCACGAGCCCACCGCGCCGTCGCTGTCGTTCCTGGCGCTGGTGGTCGCGGACGGCCCGATCGTCGCCACCTTCCACACCTCGACGCCGCGCTCCAAGATGCTGTCGGCGTTCCAGGGCGTGCTGCAGCCGTTCCTGGAGAAGGTCACCGCCCGCATCGCCGTCTCGGCGCTGGCCCGCCGCGTGCAGGTCGAGCACCTCGGCGGCGACGCGGTGGAGATCCCGAACGGCGTCGACGTCGACTTCTTCGCCTCCGCGTCCACTTTGGACGGCTATCCGCGCGCCGGTGGCACGCTCGGTTTCGTCGGCCGCTACGACGAACCGCGCAAGGGCATGCAGATCCTGTGGGAGGCGTTCGGCCTGATCGCCGACGAGTTCCCGGACCTGCGCCTGCTCGTCGTGGGCCGCGGCGAGAACCCGTTCGACGGCCCCTTCTCCGACCGGGTCGACCTGCTGGGCCAGGTCAGCGACGAGGACAAGGCCCGGATGCTGCGTTCCGTGGACGTCTACGTCGCCCCGAACACGGGCGGCGAGTCGTTCGGCATCATCCTGACCGAGGCCATGTCGGCCGGCACCGCGGTCGTGGCCTCGGACCTCGACGCGTTCCGGCGCGTGCTGGACGACGGCAAGGCGGGCGTGCTGTTCCCGGTGGGCGACGCGCACGCGCTGGCCGACGCGCTGCGCCCGGTGCTGCGGGACTCGGCACTGCGCGCCGAGTACGTCGACATCGCCTCCCAGCGGGTGCAGGCCTTCGACTGGTCCGTCGTCGCCTCGCAGGTGCTGCGCGTCTACGAGACGGCCATCGCCGCCGACCCGCGCCGGGTGAGCGAGGCATGACCACCGCACTCGTCATCGTCCTGGTGACCCTGCTGCTTGCCGCATGGATCCTCCGCGTCGCGAACCGCCTCGACCGCCTGCACGTCCGCACCGACGCCGCCTGGGCCGCCGTCGACGCCGCCCTGGCCCGCCGGGCGGTCGTGGTGCGCGCGCTGCTGGACCCCGAACTCTCCGCCGCCGCGTCCAGGGCCGAGGCCGCCTCCCGCGCCGACCGCGAACTCCTCGAGAACGAACTCTCCGCCCTGCTGGGCGCCCTGGACCGGTCCGCTCTTCCCGCCGCGCTGGCCGCCGAACTGTCCGACGCCGAGGAACGCGTCATGCTCGCCCGCCGCGTGCACAACGACGCCGTGCGCGACACGTTGTTGCTACGCCGCCGCCGCGTCGTCCGCTGGCTGCGCCTGGCCGGCACGGCGCCGCAGCCGTCGTACTTCGAGATCGCCGAGCCGCCCGCCCCGTCGGACGCCGTGCTGCTCACGCCCCGGCCGTCCGCGCGCGTGGTCCTCACGGACGCCCAAGGCCGTGTGCTGCTCTTCCACGGCTTCGACCCCGGCCGCCCCCAGGAGCTCTTCTGGTTCACCGTCGGCGGTGGTGTCGAGAAGGGCGAGGAACTGCGGGACGCGGCCGTGCGCGAGGCCTTCGAGGAGACGGGCCTCAAGCTCGCGCCGGAGCAGCTGACCGGCCCGATCTGGCGCCGTCGTGCGGTGTTCAGCTTCGACGGCGAGACGTTCGACGCCGAGGAGTGGTTCTTCCACGCCTCCGTCGACGGCGACCTGACCGTCGACACCTCGGGCTTCAACGACGTCGAGGAGACCAGCATCTCCGGCTACCGCTGGTGGAGCGCCGAGGAGCTGGAGTCCACAGAGGACACCGTGTACCCGGTGCAGCTGGCCGAACTGCTGCCCGAGCTCACCCGGGACTGGGACGGCCGTACTCGCCCGGTTCGCTGACTTCGCGCCATTGCTCCAGCTTCTCGCGGGTCGCGCGGAGGTCGGGGTGGTGCTCACCGAGCACCCTGATCTGGTGCTCGAGCAGCTCCTCGAACTCCTCCACCGCGCCGGCCGGATCACCGGTCAGCCCCCGCCACTGGGCGAGGCTCCACCGGGTCGACATCGTGCGCGGGTGGTCCGCGCCCAGTACGCGGAGCTGGTCTTCCAGGAGGTCCTCCAGTTCGTCGGCCGCGTCGTCCAGGTCTCCGGCCTCGGCCAGGGCGGCGGCGAGCCCGGAGCGCGCCTCCAGAGCACGGGGATCGTCCGGGCCCGCGGTGCGCTCCAGATCCCGCACCAGCGACTCGAACGACTCCACCGCGCGGCCGGGGTTCCCTGACTTCGCCTGCGCGAACGCGAGGTTGTGGCGGGTGGTCAACGTCATCGAGTGGTCCGGGCCGAGCACCCGCATCTGGTCGAAGAACAGGTCCCGGAACGCTGTGACCGCTCCGGCCCTGTCGCCCGAGTTGCCGAGCCAGTGGGCGTGGTTGTTGCGGACTCTCAGCGTCTCGACGTGGTCCGGCCCGAACAGCCGTGTCACGTCGGCGAGCAGGTCCCGCAGCCCCTCGACCGCTCCGGCCGCGTCGCCTCCGCTGCCGCGCCACCCGGCGGCGTTGAAGCGGCAGAGCAGGGTGTCGAGGTGATCAGGACCCAGGTACCCGGCGGCGGTGGCTTGGAGATCGTCGAAGTAGCGGACGGCGTCCGCGTGGTACCCGGCCGCCCCGAGGCTCCTGCCCGCGAGGAACAGCAGGAAATGACCTTCGGGGCGCCACAGGTGAACGCCACCCGCATCGGCGAGTGCCGCGGCGTTGGCCCGCAACACCTGACCCAGCAACGGATCCGTCACGACGTCCGGCCACACCTGCTCCAGCGCGTCCGCGGCGGCCCTGACCACCACCCCGGCCCGCTCGTCGGACCACGCCGCGCGGGTGGCGCGCTGCACGAGCGAGTGCACCCGCACCTCGCGTGACACCGACCCCTCGCTGAAGGTGACGAGACTCAGCCGGTGCAGGCACCCGAGCCCGTCCCGCGCATCGGCCTCGTCCACGCCGAGGAAGTCGAGCATCGCCCGCGTCGTGAAGACCGCCACCGGAATCCCGTTGGCGTCCAGCACACTCGCCACGTCGAGCAGGGGCCGCACCACCCCGGTGCGCGCGAGCCGATCGGCCTGCTCGACCGCCAGCGACCAGGTCGCCGCACTCGGATCGAGCCGTTCCGGCAGGCGAGCGCGGTACTCCGCGCACGACAGGTGGTGGTCCAGCATGTTCGCCGCGGCCTGGGCCAGCGCCACCGGCAACCCGCCGAGCTCGCGCACCAGCCCGTCGTCGTCGAGCAACGCGGGCTGATCGGCCAACGCCGAACGCAGATAGGCGATTCCCTCGTCCTCGGTGAACGCCTCGACGGTGACCAGCCGCCGCTCGTGCCCGCGCAGCACGGCGTCCCGGCGCAGCGTCGTCACCACGACCTGGCCACCGGCCGGCGGCCACAGCCCGTCGAGGTCGGCAGGAGTGCGCAGATCGTCCAGCACCACGAGCCACGGCTCGTGCGTGCCCGCCAGCCACTCCAGCAACGTGCGCGCGCCCCGCTCCGGATCGGGGTCGTTGACGCCGAGGAGTTTCGCGGCCACGTCGGCGAAGCTGGAGACGATCGACTCGCGCGAGGTCGCCGTGACCCACACCAGCAGGTCGACCTCACCGGTGGCCCACAGCCGTTCGGCGTGGCCGGCGGCCAGCTGGCTCTTGCCCACCCCCGGAAGTCCGGACAGCACCGTCACCGGAGCTTCGAGGTCGACGTACCGCTCCTGGAACGCGGCCGCGCGGGGTGGCACCAGGCCGCACCGCAGCGGGAGGGCGGCCCGAGCCGGACCGGGGTGCTGGTGGTGGTGGAAGTCGCCGGTGACCGCGCCGACCTGCAGGACCATCCCGTGCACGTCTCCGTACACGGTGTTCTCCACGGACTGGGTGGGCGGCTCGTCAGGCATCAAGACCATTATCCCCGCGCAACGCGTACCGGACGTGCCCGCCGCGGGATTCGGGCACGTCCGGTACGCCGCTACACAGCTGGGATGACCGCCGATCCGTACGCGTCGCGCGTCTTGTCCTTCTCGTCGTGCATCAGGTACAGCGCGAAGTTGTCGACACCGATCTCCTTGAGCTCCTGCAACCGCTCGACGTGCGCCGACTCCGGGCCGACGAGGCAGAAGCGGTCCACGATCGCGTCCGGCACGAAGTCGGTGGAACGGTTGCCCGCCTTGCCGTGGTGGGAGTAGTCGTAACCCTCGCGGTCCTTGATGTAGTCGGTCAGGGCCTTGGGCACGACGCCCGAATCCCCGTACCGCGTCACGAGGTCCGCGACGTGGTTGCCCACCATGCCGCCGAACCACCGCAGCTGGTCGCGCTGGTGGGCGAGGTCCGTGCCCACGTAGGCCGGTGCCGCCACGCACATCGTGATCGCCGACGGGTCACGTCCGGCGGCCGCCGCGGCCTCGCGGACCGACCCGATCGTCCAGCGGGCGATGTCCGGGTCGGCGGTCTGCAGGATGAAGCCGTCGGCCTGCTCGCCGACCATCTTCAACGCGAGCGGACCGTACGCGGCCATCCAGATCTCGAGCTTTCCGTTGCGCACCCACGGGATCTGCACCGGTGTGCCGTGGTGCTCGACCTCCCGTCCCTCCGCCAGCTCCTTGATCACGTGCATCGCGTCGCCCAGTGTCGCGAGCGTGGCGGGCTTCTGGCCGATCACGCGGCGGGCCGAGTCGCCGCGGCCGATGCCGCAGACCGTGCGGTTGCCGAACATGTCGTTCAGCGTCGCGAACAGCGAGGCGGTCACCGACCAGTCGCGGGTCGACGGGTTGGTGACCATCGGCCCGACGACGAGGTCGCGGGTGGCCGCCAGCACCTGCGAGTAGATGACGAACGGTTCCTGCCACAGCACGCAGGAGTCGAACGTCCAGCCGTAGCGGAAGCCGCAGTCCTCGGCCGCGCGGAGGCCTTCCACCACGTCCCGCGCCGGCGGGTCGGTCTGCAGCACTACACCGAAGTCCACGGGTGACCGCCTTTCTCAGACGAGGTACTGGTTGAGGTCGCGGGAGACGAAGCGGCCGTGGCCCGTCGAGCCGTGGTACGCGCCGTCCGCGATCACCTTGCGGCCGCGGGAGAACACGGTGTCGACCTTGCCGGTGACCTCGAAGCCCTCGTAGGCCGAGTAGTCCACGGCCATGTGGTGGGTGTCGGCGGAGATCGTCTGGGAGGCCTTGGGGTCGTAGACCACCACGTCCGCGTCGGCTCCCGGTGCGATCACGCCCTTGCGCGGGTACATGCCGAACATGCGCGCGGGAGTGGTGGAGACGATCTCGACCCAGCGTTCGCGGGTGATCTCGCCCTTCACGACGCCCTGGTGCAGCAGGTCGACGCGGTGCTCGACGCCGGGCATGCCGTTGGGGATCTTGGAGAAGTCGCCGACGCCCAGCTGCTTCTGGTCCTTGAAGCAGAACGGGCAGTGGTCGGTGCTCACCACCGAGAGGTCGTTGGTGCGCAGCCCGCGCCACAGCGACGACTGGTGCTCCTTGGGCCGCAACGGAGGCGACGCCACGTACTTCGCGCCCTCGAAGCCCGGCCGGGCCAGGTCCTCCAGCGACAGGTACAGGTACTGCGGGCACGTCTCGGCGAACACGTTCTGGCCGGTGTCCCGCGCCGCCGTCACGGCGTCGAGTGCCTGCGAGGCCGACAGGTGCACGATGTACAGCGGGGAACCGGTCACCTTCGCGAGCTGGATCGCGCGTGAGGTGGCCTCGCCCTCCAGCTCCGGCGGCCGGGTCAGGCCGTGCTGCACCGGGTCGCCGAGTCCCGAGGCCAGCGCCTGCGCGACGAGCTGGTCGATCGCGATGCCGTTCTCCGCGTGCATCATGATCGTGGCGCCGGTCTCGCGCGCCTTCTGCATGGCGCGCAGGATCTCGCCGTCCGTCGCGTAGAAGACGCCGGGATAGGCCATGAACATCTTGAAGCTGTTCACACCCGCCGCGATGCACGACTCCATCTCCTTGAGCGACTCGTCGGTCACGTCGGAGATGATCATGTGGAAGCCGTAGTCGACCGCGCAGTTGCCGTCCGCCTTGCTGTGCCACTTGTCCAACGTGGACAGCAGGCTGCTTCCCTTGGGCTGCACGGCGAAGTCGACGATCGTGGTGGTGCCGCCCCACGCCGCCGCGGTCGTGCCGGTCTCGAAGGTGTCCGCGGACTGGGTGCCGCCGAACGGCATCTCCATGTGCGTGTGCGCGTCGATGCCACCGGGGATGACGTACTTCCCGGCCGCGTCGATCACCTCGTCGGCTTGAACGGAGAATCCGGGCGTGACGAGCGCGGCGATGTGCTCGCCGTCGATCAGCACGTCGGCGGCGTGCGAGCCCGTCGCGTTGATGACCAGGCCGTTGCGGATCAGAGTGCTCACGGGGTCACCAGGCCCTCGTAGGTGTCGGGGCGGCGGTCGCGGTAGAACGCCCACGTGTCCCTGACCTCGGTCAGCAGGTCCAGGTCGAGGTCGCGCACCACGAGCTCTTCCTCGGTGTCGGACGCCGCGTCGCCGATGAGCTGGCCGCGCGGCGAGACGAAGTACGTCTGACCGTAGAACTCGTTGTCGCCCAACGGTTCCACGCCCACCCGGTTGATCGCGCCGACGAAGTACTCGTTCGCGACGGCCGCGGCGGGCTGCTCCAGCCTCCACAGGTACTCGCTCAGCGAGCGCGAGGTCGCGGACGGGTTGAACACGATCTTCGCGCCCGCGAGCCCGAGAGCACGCCAGCCCTCGGGGAAGTGGCGTTCGTAGCAGATGTAGACGCCGATCCGCCCGACCGCCGTGTCGAACACGGGATAACCGAGGTTGCCCGGCTTGAAGTAGAACTTCTCCCAGAAGCCCTTGACCTGCGGGATGTGGTTCTTGCGGTACTTGCCGAGGTACGTGCCGTCCGCGTCGATCACGGCTGCGGTGTTGTAGTAGACGCCCGGCTGTTCCACCTCGTACATCGGCACGATCAGCACGATGTTGTTCTGCGCGGCGACCTCCTGCATGAGCTGGGTCGTCGGGCCGTCCGGGATCGACTCGGTGTAGGAGTAGAAGTCCGCGTCCTGGACCTGGCAGAAGTACGGGCCGTAGAAGAGCTCCTGCAGGCACAGCACCTGCGCGCCCTGGGAGGCGGCAGCGCGGATGTGCTCGACCGCGTTCGCGATCATCGACTCCTTGTCGCCCGTCCACTTCTGCTGGACGAGCGCCGCCCGGATGATGTTGCTCACCTGGTCGTCTCCTTTGCCGTGTTGTCCTTCAGAGCGAGGAAGACCAGGAAGCCGGCCGCGAAGCCGACGACCCAGTTGTAGTCGTAGAGCGGCTTGAGGAACGGGATCAGCCCGTCCGCCGGGAACGGCCCGCCGTGGGCGCCGCCGACCGCGAGCACCGAGCCCACGAGCGTCGCCAGCACGGCACGCCAGTTCCAGCCGCCGTTGAACCAGTACGCGCCCCTGCCGTCGAGGTAGAGGTCGGTGAGTTCCAGGTGCGTCTTCTTGATCACCCAGTACCCGGCGACGAACACACCGGCCACCGAGGCCAGCAAGCCGCCGTAGAAGCCGAGCCACGCGAAGATGTAGATGTTCGGGTCGGAGATGAGCCGCCACGGCTGGATCACGATGCCGATGACACCGGTGATCAGGCCGCCGATCGCGAACGTGATCTTGCGCGGGAAGGCGTTCGAGAAGTCGTACGACGGGCTGACGACGTTCGCCGCGAGGTTCGCCGAGATCGTGGCCAGCACCAGCGACACCAGCGCGATGATCACCAGGAACGTGTTGTCGAAGCGGGACGCGAGGTCGGCCGGGTCCCAGATCGCCTCACCGTAGAGGGCCTGCGCGCCCGACGTCGTCAGGATCGCGACGATGGCGATGAACGACATGGTGGTCGGCAGGCCGAGGATCTGCCCGACCGCCTGCTTGCGCTGGGAACCACCGAACCGCGTGAAGTCCGGCATGTTCAGCGACAGCGTCGACCAGAACGCGATCATGCCCATCAGCGCGGGGAAGAAGACCTTCCAGAAGTCCGGGCCCCAGCCGAGCTTGCTGGGCGTCTCGAGGATCGGCCCGAAGCCGCCCGCCTTCACCAGCACGTAGCCCAGCAGGATCAGGAACCCGATGCTGACCAGCGGCGCCGTCCAGTTCTCGAACCGCCGGATCGCCTCCATGCCGCGCCAGATCACCAGCATCTGCACGACCCAGAAACCGAAGAAGCACAACCACAACGTCCACGGCTGCCCGCCGATCTGCGACGCCTTCGTCCAGCCGTCGCCGGTCAGCCGCCCGATGATCACGTGCAGCGCCTTGCCGCCGACCCACGTCTGGATGCCGAACCAGGCGCAGGCGATGAACGCGCGCAGCAACGCCACCAGGTTCGCGCCGCGGATGCCGTAGAAGGCGCGGGCGAACACGGGGAACGGGATTCCGTACTTCGTGCCCGCGTGACTGTTGAGCAGCATGGGGACCAGCACGATCAGGTTGCCGAGGGTGATCGTGACGAAGGCCTGCACCCAGTCCATGCCGATCGCGATCAACGACGCCGCGAGCGTGTAACTGGGGATGTTGTGCGCCATGCCCATCCACAGCGCGAAGAAGTTGTACGTCGTCCACGTCCGCTGCTCGACGGGCACGGGGGCGAGTTCGGGGTTGAAGAACCTGCTGTCCTTGATGGGACCTGCGTCGCTCAGTTCGACTCGGCCATCAGGTGTGACCTGGGGCGGTGAGGACTCGACTGCCATCGTTCAACCCCCTGTTACGCTGCTGAAACAACGCCAACCCGGTCGGATTCCATCCCGGAATCCTGGGTCCGCCGCCGCAGGTGTGGCAGTGTCAGAGTGTCCACGCTTGTCATGATCGGCGCACATTGTGTTCCACTGGCGGGCATGGGGATCTCTCGGCGAGCCGTCCTGCTCGGCGGCGCGGGCCTGGTGGGAGCAGCCGGGACGTACGGCGCGCTGACCCCGCGGGGCCGCCGCCTGCTCGGCTGGACGGGCCCCGACGGCGTGGTGCCGTCCGTCGAACCTGTACCCGTTCAGCCCATGCCGTGGGGTGCGTGGACGGGTGCGGCCGGACCGGTGGTGCTCGTGCTGCACGGCCGCGGCCGCGGCGGCAGCGTCGCGTGGTGGGAGGAGCTCGGGCTGCCCCGGTTCCTGCACGGGTGCGGGTTCCGGTGCGCGGTGGTCAACGGCGGCGAGGACTACTGGGTGGACTTCGACCCGCCGGTGCCGTTCGAGGCCGCTCTCGGCGTGTCGATGGGCGGGTTCGGGGTGCTCGACATCGCGTCCCGCCGGCCGTTGAAGGCCGTGGCGGCGATCAGTCCCGCGTTGTTCCCGAGCTGGGAGGACGCTCAGCGGATCGGCGGGTTCGCGTCGCGTGAGGTGTGGGAGGCGCACGAACCGTTGCGGCACAAGGCAGGGATCACGTCACCGGTCGGCGTGTGGTGCGGGCGGGAGGATCCGTTCCACGACCCCGCGCGGGAGCTGGCGGACGGTGTGGGCGCCGTGGGGTCGTTCGAGCACGGCGAGCACGACGTCGGTTATTGGCGTCGCGTGCTGCCGGACGCGTTGAAGTTCATCGGGCAGCGACTTTGAGCCGCACCACGGCCGTGCCCGCCTTGCGGTCGTGCCAGGTCCGCGTGCCGCGGAGGTCGAGCGCCTCCACCACCGACAGCACCAGCAGCACGAACCCGCCCACCAGCAGCAACGACGAGAGCAAACCCGCCGACCCCGAGCCGACGTGCTCGCCGACGACGACCCACGGCTGCTGCCAGCCGAGGCCCGCCATCAACGCCGGCTCCCGCCAGCCCAGACCAGTCAGCACGAGCACCACGCCCGTGCCCGGCAGCGCGGTCGTGACGAGCGTGCGGGCCAGCACCCGTCTGAGGCTCAGACCGGACGCCGGGCCCACCACCCGCAGCCCCGTGAGGGCCTTGCCGAGGGTGTTCAGCCGGAGCAGCAGAGCGTCGTACACCGCCGCGCAGAGCACCACCAGCACGGGTTCGTGGACCAACGGCCAGGCCACGACCAGCACCAGGAGCCAGTCGAGCAGGCGGGCGATCAGCCGACGAACGAGCATGATTCACGCTAAGCGGCGGAGGTCCGTCATAAGTGGTCAGTTCATGGCCAGTTGCCGCACGAACTCCGCGACCCACCTGCCGTTGTCGCGCCTGATGGAACGCGCCGTCAGACCGTCGCCCGCGAACGCCTCGATCTCCGCGGGCGTGAGCGGCCACGGCGGACCGTCCGGCTCGGGACCCTCGTCACGTGCCACTGCGAGGACCAGCAGCGTCGAGCCGGTCAGCGACGAGACCCGCCCGGCCGCCTCGGCGTGCAGGGCGACGGGCAGTGCCTGGACCGTCATGTTCTCCACGACGAGGTCGAACGCGTGGTGCCACTCGGCGGGCGGGTCCAGCAGGTCGGCGACCACGTAGGAGACGGAGGTCGACGGGTAGCGCTTCCGGACCGCGGCCACGGCGGTGGGGGAGATGTCGAACGCGGTCACCTCGAAGCCCAGCGAGGCCAGGAACTCCGAGTCGCGGCCGTAGCCGCAGCCCACCACGAGTGCGCGGCGGCCGGTGCCGTCCACACCGCCGGCCCACTCGACGAGGTGCGGTTGTGGGTTCGGGACGTCCCACGGGACGGAGGCCGTGCCGGCTTCGGCCTCCGCGTAGAGATCTTCGAACCACCCGGTCGGGTTGGCGGCTTGCAGGCGTCGGTCGTCGGGAAGCATGACCCACTTCTACCGAACTACCTCGCGGCGCGCGCCCTGGTCACGTACTCCACCAGACCGTCGTCGGCGGGCCAGCCGACCTGCGAGCTGATCGTCGCCTTGTTCTCCTCCCACGACCGCCGCGCCGCAGCCTGGACCGCCGGGTCGCCGCCGGTGAACTTCGCGCCGAGCTCGTCCCACCGCCGCGCCAGCTCGACGACGCGCGGGTCGGACGGGGGAGTGTCGTCGGCCATGTGCTGACGCAGTTGCCGCACGAGCTCCAGCCAGGAGGCCTTCAGCGCCTCCACGGCCTCGGGGCCCATCGCGGCGGCGCGGGCCCGCAGGTCGCCCAGCTGGGCGACGGTGAAGTAGCTCTCGTGCACGGACATCATCTCCAAAGTGGACAGCAGGGACTCGGTGGTGTGCCCGTCGAGGAGCGCGGTGAGCCGCGACCGCAGTGCCTCCACCTGTTGTGCTTGCGCGGTCAAGGAAGCCGGCTGAGCCTCGAAAAGAGGTCGCAGCGAGTCCGAACGGGACAGTGCCGATCGGACTTCCTCCAGGGACAGGCCGAGCTGACGCAGCGATCTCACCTGATAGAGGAGTCGGACGTCGTCCGGCGTGTACCGACGGTGACCGGATGGTGTGCGCTCGGAGGCGACGACCAGTCCGATCTCGTCGTGGTGGTGCAGCGTGCGGACGGTCAGTCCGCTCGCTTTGGCCAGGTCACCGATGCTCCAACGGGTCACATCGAGACCGTAGGACCTCTCGTGGCGTGAGGTTCAAGCCCTGAACACCCGATCGAGCGGGTTAATTCGCGAACCGAACGCGCCGATGAAATCGAAGATCGGTCCCCAATCCAGATTGAGGAAAACTGTGTCTCGTACCGGACTGTTCCGTGCCGCCGCCCTGCTCGCCGCCAGCGCCGCCCCGCTCCTCGCGGGTTCTGCCAGCGCCGCCGAGCTGCCGCAGCTGAACACCGGCGTCCCCGAGGTCGGCGCTGACAAGCTGGTCAGCGGCGCCACCCAGCTCGCCAACCCGCTCGACGCCGCCAGCGCGGTGCAGCTGCCGCACGTCGGCGCGCCCGTGGCCTCCGACCTGCCGGTTCCCGCCCTCCCCGCCGTCGCGCAGGAGCGCTCGGTTCCCCACCCCATCGCGGCTGAGGTCGGCGAGGTCGCCGGGCTGCCGGACCCGCGCGACCTGCCGGGCACCGCGAACATCGGCAACCTGCCGTCGCCGTCGCTGTCCGACCTGCCGACGAACAACGTCGTGCCGAACCCGACCGTTCTCTCGGGCACCCTCCCGACGATCAACGGCTGAGTTCACACGTCGAAAATGGGCCCGTGCGCGCTCACGGGCCCATTTCGTGCACCAGTAGGGCGACGTACAGCGACAGCACGGACTCCGGGTCCTCCAGCGAGACGCCGAGAACCTGCTCGATCCGTGCCAGCTGCTGGTAGTACGCCGTCCGGGACAGGTGGGCCGCCGCCGCGGCCGCCGACTTGTTGCCGCCGTTCTCGCACAGGCACCGCAGCAGCTCCACGAGCCGGGAGCCCTGCGTGGAGTCCCGTGCCAGCAACGGTCCGAGCTCGCGGTCCGCGAACGCCCGGACGCGCTCGTCCTCGCGCAGCAGGTGCAGGAGCCCGCGCAGCCGCACGTCGTCGAGCCGGTGGTAGAGCTGGGATCCCGGCGCTCGCAGCGCGGCCCCGGCCACGTGCGCGGCCTCGCCGAGAGAGCGGCGAACGTCCGTTGTGGACGTCACCGTCGTGCCGACGGCGATGACGACGGAGGACGCCGCCGTCCGGTGGATCTCGCGCGCGACCTTGCGCAGAACCCCTTCCACGCCGATGGTCAGCGGCACCGACAGCAGCGCGCGCACCGAGGTGTCGTCCACGACGCCGACCAGCGCCGCGACCGTGACCCGCCGTGCCGCCAGCGCCGTCGCCTCCGCGAGATCGCGCAGGACCTCCTGCGTGGCCAGCGTCTGCCCCTGCAGCACGGACACCGGCCGCACCGCGACGCCGATCAGCTGCCGTCGTTCCAGCGGCACCCCCAGCGCCGCCGCCCGCGCGCCCAGGTCCGGTGACTGCGGTGCCTGGCCGAGCAGCTGGGCCAGCAACGTCCGGTGCGTCTGCCGTTCCAGCGACTCCCGGTCGCGCGCCACGAGCCGATGCACCGCCAACGCGGACGCGGCGCGTTCGGCGACCACGACGTGCCGGTGCGGTGGGGGTTCGGGCGAGACCATCACGAGCCGGCCCCAGTCCGCGCCGCGCGCCCCGACGATCGTGATCAACCAGCCGGACTCGGTGTCGTAGGCGGTCCGCTCGGTCACCGTGACGGCCCGCGAGCGCGCCGCCCAGTCGTCCAGCAGCGTCACGGGGTCGTGCCCGGCGGCGTCGTAGGCGAGCACGTCGTGGCCGAGCGTCTCCAGCACGACCGCCAGCCCGGACGTCCGCGCCACCTCGCGCAGCACCTCGGAGGGTTCGGCACCGGCGACCGTCAGCGCCGTGAACGTCTCGTGCACCTGCTCCGCGGCCCGCAGCTCGGCCAGCTGGGCGTCCACGATCAACCCCACGACGGCCTCGGTCACGGCCACGTACTTGGTCTCCTCGGTCAGCGTGACCAGCGGCAACCCGTGCCGTTCCGCCGCTGTGACGAGCGCGCCCGGCACGTCGTCGCGCCACCGCCGCCCCAGCTCGACGACGAGGCCCGCGCACCCGACGGCGGCCAGTTCCTCGACGTAGCGGGCGAGGCCGGAGTCGGGCAGCATCACGCCGGTCGTGAGCACCAGCTCACCGCCGCGCAGCAGCGGCGCGATGTCTGCGATCTCCGCCACATGCACCCACCGCACGCGACGGCCGAGGCCGGCAGATCCGGCCACCAGACGCGGCTTTCCCTGCCGGATCACCGGCAGAGCGACGACTTCGGCGACCGTCGGGTACATGGACACAACGTAATGCCAACCAGCCGATCCGGGTACAGGTTGTGCATGGCGGCGCACCCGGCGCGCCAGCAGACTCCGAGGCAGGCGTCAGACCCCTGGAGGACGAGATGGCCCACAAGGAGCTGCTGGCACGACACCGCGCGGTCATGCCGAAGTGGCTGGCCCTCTACTACGACGAGCCCATCGAGATCGCGAGCGCCGCCGGGCGCCGGGTGACCGACCGCGAGGGCACGACCTACCTGGACTTCTTCGCCGGCATCCTGACCAACGCCATCGGCTACGACGTCGCGGAGATCAGCGACGCGATCCGGTCGCAGCTCGACACCGGCGTCCTGCACAGCTCCACGCTCTACCTGATCAGGTCGCAGGTCGAGCTGGCCGAGAAGATCGCGGAACTGAGCGGCATCCCGGACGCCAAGGTGTTCTTCACCAACTCCGGCACCGAGGCCAACGAGACCGCGCTGATGCTCGCCACCCAGGCGCGCCGCAGCGAGCAGGTCCTGGCGCTGCGCAACAGCTACCACGGCCGTGCGTTCGCCACGGTCGCCATCACGGGCAACCGCGGCTGGTCGGCGTCCGCGCTGTCGCCGATCAAGGTCAGCTGGGTGCACGGCGGCTACCGCTACCGCTCACCGTTCAAGGCGATGGACGACAAGGACTACATCAAGGCCTGCGTCGACGACCTGCGCGAGATCATCGAGACCACCACCTCCGGCGACGTCGCGTGCATGATCGCCGAGCCGATCCAGGGCGTCGGCGGCTTCACGTCCCCGCCCGACGGCCTGTTCCGCGCGTTCAAGGACGTGCTGGACGAGTACGGGATCCTGTTCATCTCCGACGAGGTGCAGACCGGCTGGGGCCGCACCGGCGAGCACTTCTGGGGCATCCAGGCGCACGACGTGGTGCCGGACGCGATGACGTTCGCCAAGGGCCTCGGCAACGGCCTGGCGATCGGCGGCGTCGTCGCCCGCGGCGACCTGATGGACACGATCAACGCCAACTCGATCTCCACGTTCGGCGGCAACCCGGTCTCCACGGCCGGCGCGCTCGCCACCGTCGACTACCTGCTGAGCCACGACCTGCAGGCCAACGCGGCCAAGCTCGGCTCGCGGCTGCTCGGCGGCCTGCGCGAACTGGCCGAGAAGCACCCGGTGATCGGTGACGTGCGCGGCAAGGGCCTGATGGTCGGCGTCGAGTTCGTCGGACCCGAGGGTGAACCGAACGCCGCTGCCGCCGGTGTCGTCCTGGCGGAGGCGAAGGCACGTGGGCTGCTCGTCGGCAAGGGCGGCCTGTACGGCAACGTGATCCGCCTGGCCCCGCCGATGACCCTGACCGAGGACGAGTTGGAAGAAGCTCTCGGCATTCTGGCGCAGGCGGTGGAGCGGGCGTGATCAAACACTGGATCAGCGGCAGGTCCTGGGACGGCGCTCCGGAACGGCTCGGCGACGTCTACGACCCGACGACCGGCAAGGTGGCCCAGCAGGTCGCCTACGCCTCGGTGTCCGAAGTGGACGCTGCGGTCGACGCGGCCGCGGAAGCGTTTGCGTCCTGGCGCAACGCGTCCCTGGCGCAACGCTCGACGGTGATGTTCAAGTTCCGCGAGCTGCTGAACGACCGCAAGGGCGACCTCGCGCAGATCGTCTCGGCGGAGCACGGCAAGGTCGTGTCCGACGCGGGCGGCGAGATCCAGCGGGCGCTGGAGTCCGTCGAGTACGCGTGCGGCATCCCGACCCTGCTGAAGGGCGGGTTCAGCGAGAACGCGTCGACCCGCGTAGACGTCTACTCGATCCAGCAGCCCGTCGGCGTGGTCGGCGTGATCTCGCCGTTCAACTTCCCGGCGATGGTCCCGCTGTGGTTCGTGCCGACCGCAATCGCTTGCGGCAACACCGTGGTGCTGAAACCGTCCGAAAAGGACCCGTCGGCGGCGAACTTCATCGCCGAGATGTTCGCCGAGGCAGGGCTCCCGGACGGCGTCCTGAACGTCGTGCACGGCGACAAGGTGGCCGTCGACAGGCTGCTCGAACATCCGACGGTGAAGGCGATCTCGTTCGTCGGCTCCACCCCGATCGCCCGCTACGTCTACGAGACCGGCACCGCGCACGGCAAGCGCGTGCAGGCGCTCGGCGGCGCCAAGAACCACATGGTCGTCCTGCCCGACGCCGACCTCGACCTGGCCGCGGACGCCGCCGTCTCCGCCGGCTTCGGCTCGGCCGGCGAGCGGTGCATGGCGATCTCGGTCGTGGTGGCCGTCGGCGAGGTGGGTGACTCGCTGGTCGACAGGATCAAGTCGCGGATCGCCGACGTGAAGGTCGGTTCCGGGACCTCGTGCGAGATGGGGCCGCTGGTCACCGGCGTGCATCGGGACAAGGTGACGTCCTATTTGGACGCCGGTGTCTCCCAGGGCGCCGTGCTCGCGGTCGACGGCCGCGACCACCCGATCGACGGTGACGAGGGCGGGTTCTGGCTCGGCCCGACGCTGTTCGACCACGTCGGCACGGACATGACGATCTACACCGACGAGATCTTCGGCCCGGTCCTCTCGGTCGTCCGCTGCGACACCTACGAGGAAGCCGTCGAGATGGTGAACTCGAACCGGTACGGCAACGGCACGGCGATCTTCACCAACGACGGTGGCGCGGCCCGCCGGTTCCAGAACGAGATCGAGGTCGGCATGGTCGGCGTGAACGTGCCGATCCCCGTGCCGGTGGCCTACTACTCGTTCGGTGGCTGGAAGGAATCGCTGTTCGGCGACGCACACGCGTACGGCCCGCACGGCGTGCACTTCTTCACGCGCTCGAAGGTGGTCACCTCGCGCTGGCTCGACCCGTCGCACGGTGGCGTGAACCTGGGCTTCCCGCAGAACACCTAGCTGTACCGGCGTCTGCAAGTACCACCGACTCCGAGTCGGTGGTACTTGCAGACGCCCCGACTACCTGCCCGAGCGCGCCGCCAAGGCTTCCGGCAGCGGGTCGTAGCGGGAGAAGCGGCGGGTGAACGTGCCGGTCCCGGACGTCAGCGACCGCAGCTCGATCGCGTACCTCAGCAACTCGGACGACGGCACCTCGGCGCGGATCACCGTGCGCCCGCCCTCGTCCGCCTCGGTTCCGAGCACCCGCCCGCGCCGTCCGGACAGGTCGCCCAGCACGGTGCCCAGGTGTTCGTCTGGCAGCCGGATCGTGACCTCGTCCATCGGCTCCAGCAGCTGGGTGCGCGCGGCGGACGCGGCCTCCTTCAACGCGAGCGCGCCCGCAGTCTGGAAGGCCGCGTCCGACGAGTCGACCGAATGCGCCTTGCCGTCCACGAGAGTCACCCGGACGTCGACGACAGGGGTGCCGTCGTGCAGGCCTCGCTCCAGCTGTGCGCGCACCCCCTTCTCGACGGAGGGGATGAACTGGTGGGGGACCGAACCGCCGACGATCTTGTCGACGAACTCGAAGCCGGCGCCGCGGGGGAGCGGTTCGACCACGATGTCGCACACCGCGTACTGGCCATGACCTCCAGATTGCTTCACGTGCCGGCCATGACCTTTCGCAGGCCCGGCAAAGGTTTCGCGGAACGCGACGCGCACCGGTTCGGTGTCGATCTCCGCGCCGCCGGCGCGCAGCCTGGCCAGCACGACGTCGGCGTGCGCCTCGCCCATGCACCACAGGACCATCTGGTGCGTCTCGGCGTTGCGGTCCAGGCGCAGTGTCGGATCGCTCGCGACGAGGCGGCTCATGTTGCGGGCCAGGTTGTCCTCGTCGCTGCGGGTGCGCGGCACGACAGCGATGGGCAGCAGCGGTTCCGGCATGTTCCACGGCGTCATGAGCAGCGGCTGTTCGGGCGCGGACACGGTGTCACCGGTCTCGGCGGTGGTCAGCTTCGTCAACGCGCACAGGTCGCCGGCGACGCAGTAGGGGACCTCGCGCAGTGACGAGCCCAGCGGCGAGTAGATGTGGGCCACGCGTTCGTCGGCGTCGTGGTCCTCGTGGCCTCGGTCGGCCATGCCGTGGCCGGAGACGTGCACGGGGCGTTCGGGGCGCAGGGTGCCGGAGAAGACGCGGACCAGCGACACACGGCCGACGTAGGAGTCCACAGCGGTGCGGACCACCTCGGCGACGAGCGGCCCGTCCGGGTCGGCGGCCATGCGGGGCTGCGGGATGCCGTCCACCGACGTCACGGACGGAAGCTCGTGCTCCAGCGGTGAAGGGAACGCGCGCGCGATGCCGTCCATCAGCTCCACCAGGCCCATGCCGGTTGAGGCGCACACGGGCATCACGGGGTGGAACGAGCCGCGCGAGACGGCGGTCTCCAGATCGGCGATCAGCGTGTCCTGGTCGATCTCCTCGCCCGCCAGGTAGCGGTCCATGAGGGTCTCGTCCTCGCTCTCGGCGATGATTCCCTCGATCAACGCCGCGCGCTCGTCCGGGTAGTTCTCACCGGACGTCAGCAGCCCGACGAGTGCGTCGCCCTCCTGCATGTACAACGGCACGACGCCCGCGCCGAAGGCAGCCTGGCACTCGATGACCGCGTTGCCGAAGTTCGCACGGTGGTGGTCGGTGCGTGTGATGACGACGGCGCGAGGCATGCCGACGAGAGCGCACTCCTCCCACAGCGAGATGGTGGCCGCGTCGACGCCTTCGAAAGCGTTGACAACAAAAAGGGCCGCGTCCGCGGCCCGAAGTCCTGCCCTGAGCTCACCCACGAAGTCGACGTATCCGGGGGTGTCGATCAGGTTGATCTTGATGTCCCCGTGCTGGATCGGAGCCACGGCGAGGCCTACCGATCGTTGTTGTCGCACGGCCGCCGGGTCGTGGTCGCAGACCGTGGTGCCCTCGGTGACCGATCCCGCGCGGGTCAGGACGCCGGTGGCGGCGAGCAGGGCTTCGGTGAGCGTCGTCTTGCCCGCCCCGGAGGGCCCCACGAGCACGACGTTGCGGACCTTGGCCGGGTCGTCCACAGCGACCGCGCCTGCCGATGTGCCGTTGTCGGAGTGCTTGCTTCCCATGGCGACCTCCGTCAAGTCGTAGTGTTCGATCTCACACCCGTTGCAGTCCTGGTACAAGTGGTAAACCCGGACCGGAGGCGCGCGGCCGGGTGACGGGCATGCCACGATTCGCGAGGTCGCGTCGGTCGTCCGGCCAACCGCTCGCGCCGAATTCGGCGAAGCCCAATTCGGCGCGAGCGATTCGGCCGGACGGCCGACTTTCCGGCGACCGAGCCGCCATCTCCGGAGGAGTGGCCATGAACACAGCCTCACGACCTGCGGTTGATCGGAAAGTGGCCTTCTAGTTCGGGGCTCCAGTGGCTTGGTCTAAGGGGCCACAGCGGACGTACGGTGAGTTCACCAAGACTTCCCCTCGTGAAAGGTTGCCCCGGTGAGCACTGATCAGGTCACGGGTACCGCCCGCGTCAAGCGCGGCATGGCCGAGATGCTCAAGGGCGGCGTCATCATGGACGTGGTCGACGCCACCCAGGCGAAGATCGCGGAGGACGCGGGCGCCGTCGCCGTCATGGCCCTCGAGCGCGTGCCCGCCGACATCCGCGCCCAGGGCGGCGTCGCGCGCATGAGCGACCCCGACCTGATCGACGGGATCATCAACGCCGTCTCGATCCCGGTCATGGCGAAGGCCCGCATCGGCCACTTCGTCGAGGCCCAGGTCCTCGCGTCGCTCGGTGTCGACTACATCGACGAGTCCGAGGTGCTGACCCCCGCCGACTACGCCAACCACATCGACAAGTGGGCGTTCACCGTTCCCTTCGTCTGCGGTGCGACGAACCTGGGTGAGGCCCTGCGCCGCATCACCGAGGGCGCGGCCATGATCCGCTCCAAGGGCGAGGCCGGCACCGGTGACGTCTCGAACGCCACCACGCACATGCGCAAGATCCGTCAGGAGATCCGCCGCCTGCAGAACCTCCCCGAGGACGAGCTGTACGTCGCCGCCAAGGAGCTCCAGGCGCCGTACGAGCTGGTCAAGGAGATCGCGCAGAACGGCAAGCTGCCCGTCGTGCTGTTCACCGCGGGCGGCATCGCGACCCCGGCCGACGCCGCGATGATGATGCAGCTCGGTGCCGAGGGCGTGTTCGTCGGTTCCGGCATCTTCAAGTCCGGCAACCCGGCCCAGCGCGCCGAGGCCATCGTGAAGGCCACCACCTTCCACGACGACCCCGACGTCATCGCCAAGGTCTCGCGCGGCCTGGGTGAGGCCATGGTCGGCATCAACGTCGAGGACGTCCCGGAGCCGCACCGCCTCGCCGAGCGCGGCTGGTAAGTCTCAGGAACCGACGAATGCCCCTGCCGCGCGGCAGGGGCATTCGTCGTCTCAGCGGCCGTACTTGTAGGTGTCCGTGAAGCAGTACGTCGTCTTGATGTCCGGGTACGCGAGCGCCAGCGCGGGCGACGCGCCGCACGCCGCTTTGTCCACGGTGTTCGCGAGCACCTTCACCTGCACGACCTGAAGACCGCCACACGGCGCCGTCTGGAACTCGGCGTTCAGCGAGAGGGTCGTGAAGCTGTAGCACTGGCCGTCGGCGAACACCGGGATCAGGCACAGGTTCACGCTCTTGCGGCCCGCGTACCCGTGGTACTTCATGTACGAGCCGGGGTCGTCGCCGCACTTCTCACTCCGGTCGGCCAGCACCTTGACCACGGTGTAGTTGTGCAGCTGCCCTTCGCAGGACACCTCGTCGTACTTGATGTTGAACGACGCGCCCGACATCTTCACGCAGTCACCGACCTCCGCGGCCGGCAAGGGCGACGACGTGGAGGTGGGCGGGTTCGACGTGGTGCCGGGACCGGCGAGGCGGCTGAGGCCGTCGCTCTTCGCGAACCAGATGCCGACCCCGGCCACCAGCGTGAGCAGCAGTACGCCGAGCACGCCGACGATCACCAGTCCGACCCGGGACGTCCGGTGCGGCGGCACCCCGGCGGCCGATGGGGCCGGGGGAACCGGGAACGGAGTCTGCGGAGCGGGCGAGCCCGAGGGCGCCGCCCACACGTTGCCCGGTTCGTCCGGTGGAGTGGGCGGGATGGGCGGAGTCGTCATGAAAAGCCCCCAGTGCGGCTCGGACGCGAATGCGATCGTCTGGCCGACGCGAGCAGTCCCCCCAGACTTCCGCCCATCCTAGGGTGGTGCGGATCTTTCCCGGACCGCCTGTCGGGTCATGTGCGCACCGTCTCAGTGAGCCCGGACAACGCGGCCGGCAGCGGGTCGTGGTGCAGCACGCCGAGCCGTTGCGTGGCACGGGTCAGCGCCACGTAGAGCTCCGCCGCACCGCGCGGCCCGCCGGCCAGGATCCGTTCCGGCGCAACGACGAGCACCGAGTCGTACTCCAGGCCCTTGGTCTCCGAGGCGGGCACCGTGCCGGGCACGCCGGGCGGCCCGATCACCACGCTCGTTCCCTCGAACTCCGCCTCCTGCTTGGCGAACTCCTCGATGGCGGCCGGCAGTTCCTCGGCGGTCACCTGCCGCGACCACGGCTGAACACCGTTGGCGCGCACCGAGTCCGGCGCCTTCACGTCCGGCGCGAACTCGGCCAGCACCTGGGCCGCGACGGCCATGATCTCCGCCGGCGTGCGGTAGTTGACCGTCAGCGACCGGTACTCCCAGCGCCCCGGCACGTACGGGTCGAGCATCTGGCCCCACGACGTGGCACCGGCCGCCGCACGACGTTGCGCCAGGTCGCCCACCACCGTGAAGGAACGGCCGGGGCAGCGGCGCATCAGCACCCGCCAGTCCATTTCGGACAGTTCCTGCGCCTCGTCCACGACCACGTGCCGGTAGGTCCAGGCGCGGTCCGCGAGCGCGCGTTCCGCGAGCGTGCGCTGGTCGTGGTCCTCGAAGCGCTCGGCCAGGTCCTCGGCGAACAACATGTCCGACGCGAAGAGGTGGTCCTCGTCGTCCATGTGGTCGAAGCGGCCGACCATGCTGTCGAGCACCTCGGCCGCGTACCGGGCCTCGGCGCGGCGTTCCGCCGTCGCGGCCTGGTCGACGGCCTGCTCGGTGCCGTCCTTGCCCAGCAGGTCGTGCAGCTCGTCGAGCAGCGGCACGTCCGAGACCGTCCACGGCTCGCCCTCGGCGCGCAGGAGCGACGGGTCCGCGCCCGCAGCCGCGAGTTCCTCCGGCGACGAGTACAGCGAGCCCAGCAGTTCGAACGGCGTCATGATCGGCCACAGGAAGTCCAGCGCCGCGATGAAGCTCTCGTCGTCGGCGAGGTCCTTGACCAGGCCGGACCGCATGTCCTCCCAGGCCTGCTTGTCCGACCGGGACATCCAGCCCTTCCCGATCCGGCCGATCGCCCGTTCGGTGAGGACGTACGTGACGATCTCGCGGAACACCGCGCGGGCCTCGTTGTGCGGCAGGCCGCTGTCGCGCGCCTCCTGCCGCGCCCACTCGGCGACGTCCGCGCCGATCTGGACCACGACGTCCTTCATGCCGATCGGGATCGGCTCCTCGGGAACGCGCTGCCGGGCCGCGACGGCCGCCTTCAGCACGTCGACCATCGCGCGCGACCCCTTGATGCGCGCGACGTCCGGAGCGTCCTCGGCGGTCGCGAGCAGACCGGGCAGCAGGCTGCCGACGGTCGAGAACACGACGTCCGACTCGCCCAGCGACGGCAGCACGCGGCCGATGTGGTCGAGGAACGCGGGGTTCGGGCCCACGACGAGCACGCCGTGCCGTTCCATGCGCTCCCGTTGCGTGTACATCAGGTACGCGACGCGGTGCAGCGCCACGACCGTCTTGCCGGTGCCGGGACCGCCCTCGATCACCAGCACGCCGGGGTGGTCGAGCCGGATGATGGCGTCCTGTTCGGACTGGATGGTCGCGACGATGTCGCGCATCCCCGCGCCGCGCGGCGCGTTCAACGCCTCCAGCAGGGCCACGTCGCCCCGCTCCTCGCCGAGCTTGCCGAACACCTCGTCGGTGAAACCGGCCACGGTGCGGCGGCGGGTGAGGAACTGACGGCGCCGGAGCATGCCCTCGGGCGTCGCGCCGGTGGCGGTGTAGAACGGCCGCGCCGCCGGTGCCCGCCAGTCGAGCAGCGCCGGCTCGAACTCGTTCTCCTCGTCGAACAGACCGATGCGGCCGATGTAGGAGCGGTCGCCGTCGACGCTGTCCAGCCGGCCGAAGCACAGGCCGTAGTCGGCCACGTTCAGGCGCTTCATCTCGCGGTGCCGGGCGCGCACTTCGTTGTCACGTTCCATCGCGGTCCCGCCGGTGCCACCCAGCGCTGACTGGTACGCGGCCTTCACGCGCGCGCGTTCCCCGTCGAGCCGTGCGTAGAGGTCGGCCACGTATTCACGCTCGGACTGCAGTTCTTCTTCGTAACCCACGTGCTCCCCAGTGCGCCTGTGTTCTGGCTGAGGCGATGAGTGTGAACGATGCACGGGGCCTTGTGGCAAGGCCCCCTGTCTGCTATACGGTTAAGTGGGAAGAATCGCACCCACGAGAACTCGTTGGCGTGGAAATTACCCGCTCGTCATGATGGCCGGATGACCGTGCCGTTTCGCTGGGACCTCGTGACGCCCGACCGGCTCGGGTCGCTGCTCGACGACGTCACGGTTCCCGAGATGGGCTACCTCGGCGAGCTGTGCCGGTGCGCGGGCAAGGTGCTCGCCCGCGGCGGCAACGGCGACCTGGTCTTCGTCGGGCGCTCGCTCGACTCGATGTTCGACCTGCTCGGCGGCGCGCTGGAGGGCACGGACCACCGGCTCGCCCGGCTGCCGCTGTCGTTCCAGCGCCCCGAAGACCACACCCGGCCGCGGGTTCTGCGGGCCCGGGAGATCCTCACGGACCTCGGCATCACACCCGCGTCACTGGCCCGCCGCACCCGGCCGGTGACGTTCGTCGACGTGGTGTCCTCCGGCCGGACGTTCCGGAGCCTCTTCACGCTGCTGGACGACTGGATCGCGGAGGAACGCGAGCCGTGGCCCGTGATCCGTCTCAAGATCCGGTTCGTCGGCGTGACGCGCCGGACGGCGACCAGTCCGAACGCCGTCCGGTGGAAGGACTACGCCGACTGGCCGCGCAGGTTGCCCGCCGCGTCCGTCGTGAACGTCTCGCTAGACGCGATGACGTGGTCCCACTTCGGCAACTGGCAGCAGAAGCTGACGAGGTGGTTCCCGCCCCACAGGTGGGTGAGCGGTGCCGCGGAGACCCAGCGCGACGACAGGACCCGCAAGGCGCTGGCCGAAGCCGTGCGGCTCGTGGAACTGGGGCGCACCAGGGAGGTCCGGCAGATGATCGCGCGCGCCATCGACGGTGAACCCGCGCTCGCCGAACCCTGGCTGCGCGCGCTGCGGAGCCGGCTCGCCTAGACGGTGTGCTCCATGACCATCATCGCGGTCGTGCCCGGTTCCAGCGCCTTGCAGATGTGCGGCAGGTCGCCGGGATAGACGATGTAGTCGCCCGGTCCGAGTTCGACCGGGTCGTCGGCGAGGCCCGCCAGGCAGCGGCCGGTCGCCACGATCATGTGCTCGACGCTGCCCGGCACGTGGGGCAGCGACTCGCGGGCGCCGCCGGGTTCGAGGGCCAGCCAGTAGATGTCGTGCTTGGTGCCCGGACGGCAGGCCGCCAGCAGTGTCGCCGAGTAGTGCGCCTGTTCGGAGTGGATGACCGGGCCCTCGCCCGCGCGGATCACCTGCACACGCGGCACGGCCGGTTCGACCAGCCGGCTGAACGGGACGCCCAGCGCCACGCCCAGTGCCCACAGGGTCTCCACGCTGGGGTTTCCGGCGCCGGACTCCAGCTGGGAGAGCGTCGACTTCGCGACGCCGGCCTTCTTGGCGACCTCGCTCAGCGACATGCCGGTGCGGTCGCGCTCGCGCCGGAGGTTGGCCGCGATGAGGTCGAGTGGTGCGTTCGACACAGAAGTCCATCCGTTCGTCTTGACGAACACCGAGCCCAGGTGTTCATCTTAATGGGTGGTCCGTTCGATCTGGCGAACTCTTGATGCTGTGCTCCTGCGTGACGTGGCCGCAGTCGCACTCGGTGCCGCGGTGACCGGTGCGTCGTTCGGTGCGATCTCGGTGGGTTCCGGCCTGCCGTGGTGGATGCCGGTGCTGATGTCGCTGCTGATCTTCGCGGGCGGCTCGCAGTTCATGGCCGTGGGCATTGTCGCCGCTGGTGGCAGCCCTGCCGCGGCGGTGCTGGCCGGGCTGGTGCTCAACGCGCGGCACCTGCCGTTCGGACTGGCGATCGGGGACGTGCTGGGCAGGAGTCCGCTCGCCCGGATCGTCGGCAGCCACCTGTTGATCGACGAGTCGACGGCCTTCGCGATGGCGCAGAAGGACCCCGCGAGAGCGCGTGCGGCTTACTGGGCGTGTGGCGTGGCGTTGTTCTTCAGCTGGAACACGGGCGTGCTCATCGGTGCGCTCGTGGGGCAGGCGATCGGCGACCCGATGACGTTCGGGCTGGACGCGGCGTTCCCGGCGGCCCTGCTGGCGCTCACGCTGCCGGCGCTCAAGGACGCGGCGACGCGCAACGCGGCACTCGTGGGTGCGGCGATCGCGCTCGCGACGACGCCGTTCCTGCCCGCCGGTGTGCCCGTGCTGCTCGCGTTGGCCGGACTGTTCGCGTTCCGCACCACGAAGAAGAAAGAGGAGCCGTGCCCGTCACCGCAGTCCTGATCCTGGCCGCCGGCACCTTCGCGATCCGTTTCGCCGGGCCGTTGCTGCGCGACCGCGTGACGCTTCCGGAACGGGTGCGCGAACTCATGTCGGCGTCCGCGACGGTGTTGTTGCTGGCGCTGGTGGCGGTCTCGGCATTGACGAACGGCAAGCAGTTCGGTGGCTGGGCGCTCGCCATCGGAGTCGCGGTCGGGGGTCTGGCGGCGTGGCGGAAACTGCCATTCGTCGCCGTCATCGTGCTGGCCGCGGTGACCACCGCGGGACTAAGGCTCGTCGGCGTGGCCTGAAGAATCGATCAATGCTTCCTGACGTGCGAGAAAAGCAGGTTCGTATGAACCTCTGTCACCTCTCGGCGGCTCGTGAACTTGTCGAGCACGAGTCGCTGGAGATGACCGACGTCCGATACCGCGACGTGCACCAGGAAATCCTCTGGACCTGTCACGTGTGACAGCGCGAGCGTTTCGGGGAGCGACAGCACGTAAGCCATGAACGGGTCGACGATCTCCTTGGTGTGCGGCCGGATCTTCACCGCGAGCATCGCCTGGACGTGCTGCCCGATCGCGTTCGGATCGATCTCGGCGTGGTAGCCGGTGATCACGCCGCGCTCCCGCAGGGCCCGGTGCCGGACCACCGCCGTGGACTGCGCCACGTTGACGCGTTCGGCCAGGTCCTTGTTCTGCAGCCGCGCGTCCTTCCGCAGCTCCCGCACGATGGCCTCGTCGATCGAATCAAGCACGGCTCTTCTCCGTTCCACCGAATCGCCTGCGGTGTTGTGTCCATCCTGCCGAGGAAGTCTCCACCATTCGGGCCATGACGCGCATCGAGACCATCGCAGTGCACGGCGGCCGCGACGACCTCGCGGAGCTCGGCGTGCACGCTCCCCCCATCGACCTGTCCACCACCTACCCCGTGCCTGACCAGGCGCTCGGCGGGGAAGCACTGGGTGAGTGGGCCACCGGTGCCGCACGGGCAGCCTCGCCCGTCTACGCGCGGCTGCACAACCCGACCGTGGCCCGGTTCGAGCAGGCGCTCGCGGCTCTCGAACGCACCGAGACGTCCGTGGCGTTCGGAAGTGGCATGGCCGCGGTGACCGCCGTGATCCAGGCCGCCTGCGTGATGGCGGGAAAGCCGCACGTCGTAGCCGTGCGGCCGTTGTACGGCGGCACCGACCACCTGCTGTCGTCCGGTCTCCTGGGCGTCACGACGACCTACGTCGAAGCGGGCCTGGTGTCCTCCGCGATCCGGCCGGACACCGGGCTCGTGGTCGTCGAGACCCCGGCCAACCCCAACCTGGACCTCGTCGACATCGAGCACGTCGTGCGCCAGGCCGGCTCCGTGCCGGTGATGGTCGACAACACCTTCGCGACGCCGATCCTGCAGAACCCGGCGCTGCACGGCGCCTCCTACGTGCTGCACTCCGGCACCAAGTACCTCGGCGGGCACGGTGACGTGCTCGGCGGCGTCGTGGCCTGCTCGGAGTCGCTCGCGGCGGCGTTGAGGCAGGTCAGGATCATCACGGGTGCCGTCCTGCACCCCCTGGGCGGCTACCTGCTGCACCGCGGGCTGGCCACTCTGCCGTTGCGCGTCGAGGCGGCTTCGCGGTCAGCTGCTCTGCTGGCCTCGCGGCTGGCCGAGCACGACGCCGTGGAGTTCGTGCGCTACCCGTCGACGTCACGGCAGATGCGCGGAACGGGCGCGATGATCGCGTTCGGAGTGCACGGCGATCCGGTCGAGGTGGTGCGGAGGCTCGAGCTCATCACGCCGGCCGTCTCATTGGGTTCGGTGGACACCCTGATCGAGCACCCCTCGGCTTTGACCCATCGACTGGTGCCCGGCGAAGAACTGCGTGCTTCTGGCGTTCCGGACAATTTGCTGCGCATTTCCGTGGGCCTCGAGCACGTCGAGGACATTTGGTCGGATCTGAACGCGGCACTCTGTGACGTCGCTTACGTTAAGTCTTCCCCAACTGATTTCTTGGTGATGACGGCCACTCGCTAGGGTTCCCCGAATCAGCGCGTCGGGGCGCGGGAGGTTCCGACGCGAGCATTTTTCCGTTTCGGAAGGAACCTCCTCGTGAGTTCTGTGGAAACTGATGCGGACGGCTACACCAAGGCGTTGAGCAAGCGCCAGGTGCAGATGATCGCTATCGGTGGCGCGATCGGCGTCGGCCTTTTCCTGGGTGCGGGCGGGCGCCTCGCCACGGCGGGGCCGTCGCTGATCCTGTCTTACGCGGTGTGCGGCCTCGCGGCGTTCTTCGTCATGCGCGCGCTGGGCGAGCTCGTGCTCCACCGGCCCGTGTCCGGCAGCTTCGTCGAGTACGCCCGCGAGTTCATCGGCCCGTGGGCGGGCTTCACCTCGGGCTGGCTGTACTGGCTGAACTGGGCCATGACGGGCATCGCCGAGATCACCGCCGTGGCGATCTACATGCACAAGTGGTTCCCGGACCTGCCGCAGTGGATCACCGCGCTGGTGGCGCTGTTCGTGCTCGTCGCGATCAACATGCTGTCGGTCAAGCTCTTCGGCGAGCTGGAGTTCTGGTTCTCCGTCATCAAGGTGACCGCCATCGTGGTCTTCCTGGTCGTGGGCGCCGGCCTCGTCATCGGCAACGCGGACATCGGCGGCACCACGGCGTCGGTCTCGAACACCCTGGGCCACGGCGGCCTGTTCCCGGCGGGCTTCGGCATCGCGCTGATGACGCTGCAGGCCGTGGTGTTCGCCTACTCGGCCATCGAGCTCGTCGGCATCGCCGCGGGCGAGACCAAGGACCCCGAGAAGATCATGCCGCGCGCCATCAACGGCGTGGTCTACCGCATCGCGATCTTCTACGTCGGTTCGGTGCTGCTGCTGACGATGTTGTTGCCGTGGGACCACTTCACCGGTACCGAGTCGCCG
This sequence comes from Lentzea kristufekii, assembly GCF_033949925.1. Classification (NCBI taxonomy): domain Bacteria; kingdom Bacillati; phylum Actinomycetota; class Actinomycetes; order Pseudonocardiales; family Pseudonocardiaceae; genus Lentzea; species Lentzea kristufekii. Next base: position 120,982 of record NZ_JAXAVV010000015.1, on the reverse strand, counting down.
TTCGTGACCGTGTTCTCGGCGCTGGGCGTCCCGGTGGTCGGCGACATCATGAACGCCGTGGTGCTGACGGCCGCGTTGTCCTCGTGCAACTCGGGCCTGTACTCCACCGGCCGCATCCTGCGATCGCTGGCGCAGAAGGGTGAGGCCCCGGCCGTCACCGCGAAGATGAACTCCCGGCACGTGCCGTACGGGGGCATCCTGTTCACCGGGGTCGCCTACCTGTTCGGCGTGGTGCTCAACTACACCGTGCCGAAGGAGGCCTTCGACATCGCGATCGCCGTCGCGTCGCTGGGTGTCGTGTCGACCTGGGCCACGTTGATCATCTGCCAGCTCCGCCTGCGCAAGAAGGCTTTGGCGGGCGAGATCACGCGGCCTTCCTATCGGATGCCGGGTGCGCCCTACACCTCGTACGGCACGTTGGCGTTCCTCGCGCTGGTGATCGGGCAGATGGCCTTCGCCGGGACCGCCGAGAAGATCGCGTTCTGGTCGATCCCGGTGGTCGCGCTGGTCCTGTTCCTCGGGTGGCGCTTCGTGAAGTCGCGCGAGGCGCAGGCGAAGGAACTCGTCACCGTCGACTGACCTGGCGTCGCCCGGAGGGCTGCGCAGCGAGGTCGTGGACCTCGAATATGCTGGTGAGCATGGTTGCAGCCCCACCCGTCATCGGCGTGCTAGCCCTCCAGGGCGACGTCCAGGAACACCTCGTGTCGCTCGCGAAGTGCGATGTCACCGCGCGCCCCGTCCGCCGGGCCGAGGAGTTGGACGAGCTCGACGGCATCGTCATCCCCGGCGGCGAGTCGACGACCATGAGCAAGCTCCTGGTGAACTTCGAGCTGCTGGAGCCGCTGCGCGCCAAGATCAAGGCCGGTTTCCCCGCCTACGGGTCGTGCGCGGGCATGATCCTGCTGGCCGAGAAGGTGCTGGACGGCAGGGAGGACCAGGAGCAGCTCGGCGGCCTGGCCGTCACGGTCCGGCGCAACGCCTTCGGCCGGCAGATCGACTCGTTCGAGACCGACCTCGACCTGGCCGGGGAGACGGTTCACGCCGTGTTCATCCGCGCACCTTGGGTGGAGGCGGTGAGCGGGGAGGTCGAGGTTCTCGCTACGGTGCCTGTTACGGCTGAGGCGGGAGACGCCGCCGGTAGGATCGTCGCGGTCAGGCAGGGCAACGTGCTGGCGACGGCGTTCCACCCGGAGCTCACGGGTGACGAGCGTGTTCACCGACTGTTCGTTGACATGGTTCGCGGTTCGACGGAGGAGAAATGAGCGGCCACTCCAAGTGGGCGACCACCAAGCACAAGAAGGCCGCCATTGACGCCAAGCGCGGCAAGCTCTTCGCGCGGCTGATCAAGAACATCGAGGTCGCGGCTCGCACAGGTGGCGGCGACCCCGACGGCAACCCGACGCTGTACGACGCGATCCAGAAGGCCCGCAAGAACTCGGTGCCGCTGGACAACATCGAGCGCGCCCGCAAGCGCGGCGGCGGCGAGGAAGCCGGCGGCGCCGACTGGCAGACGATCATGTACGAGGGCTACGGCCCCAACGGCGTCGCGGTGCTCATCGAGTGCCTCACGGACAACCGCAACCGCGCCGCCACCGAGGTCCGCACGGCCATGACCCGCAACGGCGGTTCGATGGCCGACCCCGGCTCGGTGTCGTACATGTTCAGCCGCAAGGGCGTCGTGATCGTGCCGAAGGCGGGCACGAACGAGGACGACGTCATGCTGGCCGTGCTGGAAGCCGGTGCCGAGGAGGTCAACGACCTCGGCGAGGCCTTCGAGGTCGTGTCCGAGGCGGGCGACCTGATCCCGGTCCGCAAGGCGCTGCAGGACGCGGGCATCGACTACGAGTCGGCCGAGTCGAGCTTCATGCCGTCGGTGTCGGTGCAGCTCGAGGCCGAGGGCGCCAAGAAGATCTTCAAGCTGATCGACGCGCTGGAGGACTGCGACGACGTGCAGAACGTCTTCGCGAACTTCGACGTGTCGGACGAGGTCATGGCCGAGGTCGGCTGACCACCATCAGCAGCACGAACGCCGGTCACGCAGCAGCGTGGCCGGCGTTTTTGCATCACCGCGCCCGAACGACCTTCAAGAACGCCGTCCAGGCTTCGGAGGAGAGGGTGATGTGCGTGGCCGGCGCCTTGCTGTCGCGGATGCCGACGCCGTGGCCGACCTCGACGCAGTTGTTGCCATCGCCGGTGTAGGTGCTCTTGCGCCACACGGTCATTGGAGGCCCTCCAAGATGCTGTTGATCACCGCCCTCGATTCTTCCTCATCCAGGGCGACGGCAGCGAGGTCCTTCAGGATGTTCTCGTAGACCTCGACGGTGTCCTTGTCATCGAAGAACAGGCCACATTTGACGCTCTCGATGTAGACGACTGGCGGGTACTTCGGGAACTTCATGATCCGGAAGTCGCCTGCCGCGCCCGCGTGCATGCCGATGGACCGCGGGACGATCCGGATGGTGATGTACTTCCGCACTGACATCCGCAGAAGGTGAGCGAGCTGTTCGCGCCACACCTCCTCGCCGCCGACCGGAAGCCACAGCGCCTGCTCGTGCAGGTAAAAGGTGAAGGTCCGGACATATTCGAGGATCTCTGCTCGGGCGACCCTCGCAGCCACCGTCGCCGGGATGTTCTCGGGCGGAACCGTCCGTGCTTTGGCCGTGACAGCCTCGATGTACTCCCGAATCTGGAGTAGGCCGGACACCAGGATCATCGACCAGTCGATGATCTCGTTGGCCTCCCTCTCCTGGTTGATCAAGGTGCGGGCCTGGTCGGGCAAGCCGTCCTCAGGGATCTGCACGTAGAAGCTGCCGGACTCGCGGAAGAGTGCTAGCAGGCGTTCGCGCTCATCGAGCGGTGTACGGCAGTAGGCGAGCAGAGTGGCGACCTCCAGCTCGTTCACTCCGCCCTTGCCGGCGAGCATGTCGGACAACTTCGCCTCTTGCCAGCCGAGCGCCTCGGCGAGCTGGCGCTGGGTCAGGCCGGTGCTCTCGATGGCGGCCCGGACGCCGTTGCCGAACTCGCGGCCCACCACGCTGGACGATCTCTTGGGCATGGACGGACGGTAGGGGCACCGACCGCGAAAGCTCTATCGTTTCGCGCCAAATCTGCCTGAAGGTGGGAGCGTTGGAACAGCTCCAAGCAGGCATAAGGCGCCGGGGAGGTGCCGTAGGCTGGGTGTCGTGCTTTCCGACGAAGACATCGAGCTGCGCGCCCGCCTGCTCTCCGCGGCCGACCGGTTCGGCCACACCAACATCGTCGTGAACCCGGACGCCGAGGGGCCGGGCTACGTGTTCTCCGTGGGGGCCTGGCGCCGGTTCGGCGTGGCCGAGGCGGTGGTGATCGGGCTGCCGCAGGGCATGGGCGAGATGCTGATCAACCTGTACGTCAAGCGGGCCAGCGAGGGCGAGCGGTTCCAGCCCGGCAGGCTCTACGACGACTTCTTCGAAGGGGTGCCCGTCGCGTTCGAGCGGGTCTACAAGGGCTTCTACCCCGAGTTCTTCGGGAGCGCGTACCTGCTCTACGACGGGTCGGACTTCGCGGCGCTGCAGATCATCGTGCCCACGCCGCAGGGGCAGTGGCCGTGGCAACCGGACGCGCCGGAGGGGTTCCACGACCACCAGATCATCCTCACCGAGAGCGGTCTGCCGGAGAGCTGGACGCCGGGGGTCACCGGGCCGTGAACGTCCACATCGGACCGTTGACGCGCGAGCACGCCGGTGAGGTCATGACGATCCAGCGCGCCGCGTACCTCGCGGAAGCCAGGCGGTACGGGGCGTGGGACCTGCCGCCGCTCGTCGAGACGCTCGACGAGATCCGGCACCACCTCGGGGACGGCACGCCGGCGTTCGGCGCGTTCGACGGGGCGCGGCTCGTCGGGTCGGTGCGCAGCCGGGTCGACGGCGAACGGATGGAGGTCGCCCGGCTGGCCGTCGCACCGGACGTGCAGGGCGGCGGGGTCGGGCGCAGGCTCCTCGAAGCGATCAGCGAGCGGGCGCCCGCGGACGTGAAGGTCGTCTGGTTGTTCACCGGTGCGGAGAGCGACGGGAACATCAGGTTCTACGAGAGCGCCGGGTTCGTCCGGGTCAGCGAGCACCTCGACGCCGTCGGGATCAGGTGCGTCACGCTGGAGCAGAAGGTCGTCTGACGTCCGGCGTCGTGCCGCGGGGGAGACCGAACCGTTGTCCGGAGGTCGTTGTCCGCTTTCTCAGCGCCGACACCGGACAACGATCTACCTGTAGAAATGCGGTGCGATCGACGGTCCGGGGGGATCCGGGGTCGCGTCGGGGGAGGAGCGCCCCGCACCGCGGGAGGCACAGGGGGATGCGGTGCGGGGCGCTTCGGAAAAGAACCTAGGGCTTGCGTCCCAGGAGCCCGATCAGTCGTGTCTGGTCGTCCGCGTCCGGTGCCACCGGAACGGGCGAGTCGAACATCGACGACCCGCTCCACTCGTCGATGTTGCGCTCGACGTACTTCAGCACGGCCGAGGCGAGACCGGGATCGATGCGTTCGTCGGCACCGATCGAACGCGCCAGGTCCCACGCGTGGACGGCGAGATCCGCGGTCATCTGCCAGCAGTACTCCTCGGCGTCCAGCTTCCCCGACGACACGGTCACGGGTTTCGCCAGCGCGAACGGCCCGAGCCACGCCTCGCGCGCCGCCGCGGCCGCCACGACCCAGGACACGAGCGGGTCGTCGCCCAGGTTGTCGTGGTCGAACCGGTCGCCCACCTGCGCCGCCGTGCACCCGGCCAGCAGTTCGGGCGCCCAGAGCTGCTCGTAGACGAGATGACCGACGAGATCTCTGACCGACCACTCCCGGCAGGGGGTGCCGAGCGACCACTGGTCCGGTGCGATCTGCCGGACCCTGCGGTCGAACTCCGTCATCGCCATGCCGTGCGCCTGGATCAAGTCCATCCCAGCAGTGCATCAAATCTCGGCCAACTGCGCACCCTGACGTGAGAGTTCGGCCACTTGGACGCAACCTCGATTTCAAACCGTACGAGCGTTCGGCGTAATCTCGACCAGATCCGCCGTGACAGAAGTTGACACGAGAGGGCGATGACTGTGAGCGCTCCTAGCGCCGGCATCTCCGCGCAGGACAAGGGATTCTTCGGGCACCCCCGAGGCCTGTCCACGCTGTTCTTCACCGAACTCTGGGAACGGTTCTCGTTCTACGGGATGAAGGCCATCCTCGGCCTCTACCTGTGGACAGCCGTGACAGAGGGAGGCCTCGGCGTCGACAAGGCGCTCGCCCTGTCCGTCGTGGCCATCTACGGCACCGCGGTCTACATGTCCGGTGTCGCGGGCGGCTGGCTGGCCGACCGCGTCTGGGGTGGCCAGCGCTCGGTGTTCTACGGCGGCATCCTGATCATGCTCGGCCACATCTCGCTGGCCCTGCCGATCGGCCTCGCGGGCGTCTACACCGGCCTGGTCTTCATCGTGCTCGGCACGGGCCTGCTCAAGCCGAACATCTCGACCGTCGTCGGCGGCCTCTACGAGCAGCACGACACCCGTCGCGACGCGGGCTTCACGATCTTCTACATGGCCATCAACATCGGTGGCTTCATCTCGCCGTTGATCACCGGCGCGCTCGCGGACGGCCTCGGCTTCCACTGGGGCTTCAGCGTGGCCGCGGTCGGCATGGCGCTCGGCCTGATCCAGTACCGGTATGGCCGCAAGAACCTGCGCGGCTCGGCCGCCGTGGCGCCGAACCCGTTGCCCGCACAGGAGAAGGGCCGCATCTACGGCCTGATCGGCCTCATCGCCGCGGCGATCGTCGGCCTGGGCGTGCTGGCGTTCTTCCTCGGCGGTGTCGAGGGCGTCATCCTGATGATCAGCATCATGTCCGTCGTGCTGCCGATCGGCTACTTCACCGTCATGCTGCGCAGCAAGAAGACGCTGCCGCACGAGCGTCCGCGGGTCATCGCCTACATCCCGCTGTTCATCGCGGCCGCGATGTTCTGGCTGATCTTCGAGCAGAGCGCGTCGGTCATCGCGGAGTTCGCCGACTCGAATGTGGACAACCACGTGTTCGGCTGGGAGTTCCCGGTCGCCTGGTTCCAGTCGATCAACCCGATCATGATCATCGTGCTGGCGCCGGTGTTCGCGCTGCTGTGGGTGAAGCTCGCGAACCGCGCGCCGTCCACGCCGCGCAAGTTCGCGGGTGCGCTGGTGCTCGTCGGCCTGTCGTTCGTGCTCATGTACTTCGCGAGCAACTCGGCCGCAGACGGCAAGGTGACGCCGCTCTGGCTCGTGGTGATGTTCCTGATCATGACCGCCGGTGAGCTCATGCTCTCGCCGGTCGGCCTGTCCGTCACGACGAAGCTGGCGCCCAGGGCGTTCGCCTCGCAGACGATGGGTCTGTGGTTCCTGGCGAGCTCGGCCGGGTCCGGTGTGGCCGCGCAGCTCGTGAAGTTCTACACGACGAGCCCGTCGGCGTACTTCCTCACGCTCGGCGGCGCTGCCGTCGTTCTGGGCGCCGGCCTGGCCGTGGCGGCCCCGGCGATCAAGAAGCTGATGTCCGGCGTGGAATAGGGCTTTCGACAAAGGTGAGAGGGAGGCCCGTCGCGGCGGCGGTGCGGCGGGTCTCCCTCTCACTTCTAAGAATGCACTACGCAGATGTGTCATTGGGGCACGAACATTGCTCCAGCCGGGTGAAGTCGAGCACTCGCCGCAACGAAATTAGCCCCAGGTCAGCATTAGTTCACCGTCAGTGATCGGCTGCTTTCGTTGGCCCGCACCGGAAGTCGCAACGCGCCGCGGATGAGCTTCGAGCGCCTGCGCGTCACCGGGCCGTCCGCCGCGAGCTTCGGGAAGCGCTTGAAGAGCTCGTGCAACGCCAGCGTGCCCTCGATGCGGCTCAGACCAGCGCCGATGCAGTAGTGGATGCCCGCGCTGAACGCGAGGTGCTCGCGCGCGTTGGACCGCGTCGGGTCGAACTTGAGCGGGTCGGAGAACACCCGCGGGTCGCGGTTCGCGGCCGCCAGCATCAGCATCACCGGCATGCCCTTCGGCAGCGACACCCCGGCCAGTTCGAGGCGTTCCCCAGGCCAGCGGATCGTGTACTGCACGGGCGGGTCGAGCCGCAGCACCTCTTCGACGAACCCCTCGGCGTACTCGGGGCTCTGGCCCAGCGGCGCCACCGTGTGCGGGTTCTCGAACGCCTTCAGCACGCCGTTGCTGATCAGGTTGACCGTCGTCTCGAAGCCCGCGAAGAGCAGCAACCCCGTGGTGGCGACGAGATCCTCGCGGCTGAGGTCCTCGTGCCGCGTCACCAGGTGGCTGACGATGTCGTCCTGGGGGTTGCGGCGCCGTTCCTCGATCAGGACGTCGATGAAGTCGTTGTACTCGATGATCGTGGCGTGCAGGTTCTTCAGCTGCTGGTGCGACCACACGCCGTCGAGCGTCTCCGCCAGGGCGCTGCCCCAGCGGGCGAAGAGGTCCTTGTGGTCGTCGGGCACGCCCAGCAGGTCGGCGATGACCTGGATCGGCACCTGCGAGGCGAACTCGGTGACGACGTCGAAGCGGTCGCCCAGCCGGTCGAGGTGGTCGGTCACGATCTTCTGGATGGACGCCGTGCGGTCCTTCAGCGCCCGTGGCGTGAAGAACGGCTGCACGAGCTTGCGCAGGCGGGTGTGGTCCGGCGGGTTCTTCATCAGGAACGAGTCCTGCACCGGGTTGACGATCTTCTCGCCGTCCTTGAACAACGTGATCGGCACCATCGACGCCTCGTCGAAGGTCGCGGTGATGAACCTGTTGTCGCGCAGCACCGAATCGCAGATCTCGCGGCTCGGTGTGACGTAGGCGCCCATGCGGCTGCGCACCATGTCGCCCTTGGCGCGCACCTTCTCGTACATCGCGTACGGGTCGCGGTCCGGCGGCGAGGCCATGACGCCCGCGTACGGGTCACCGATCAGGGCGTAGCCGCGGACGAGCGTGCGCAGCGCGAAGAACTGGGCGGTGGTCTTCAGCGTGGACATGTGTCCACACTGAGGTTTACGCGAAGAACCTTCAAGAGTTGCGGCGGTGTCGCCGCACGGTTTCTTCCACCAGATCGAGCACGGGTTCCATGTCGTCGGCCGGGAGTCCCATCGCGAGGTGCGAGACGAGACCTTCCAGCACCAGTTCCAGGAAGCTCGTCAGCACCGTGACGTCGACGTCGTCGCGCAGGTTGCCGGCCTCGCGCTGGCGGATGAGGCGCTGACGGGTGGCGGCGGTGAGCTGCTCGCTGCGTTCGGCCCACCGCGCCCGGAAGTCCGGGTCGGTGCGGAGCCGGCGGGAGACCTCGAGGCGCGTGCCGAGCCAGTCGGCGGCGTGCTCCTCGGTCCGCTTCTCCGGCTCGTCGAGGAGGTCGCGCATGACCTGGACGAGACCCTGTTCGGCGACGACGTCCGCCATCCGCAGCGCGTCGTCCTCGGCCAGTGCGAGGAAGAGCGACTCCTTGTCGCGGAAGTGGTGGAAGATCGCGCCGCGAGAGAGGCTCGTCGCTTCTTCCAGACGGCGTACCGTGGCACCCTCGTAGCCGTGTCGCGCGAAACAGGCACGCGCACCGTCGAGGATCTGACGGCGGCGGGCGTCGAGGTGGTCCTGGCTCACCCTGGGCACCGGTAGATGGTCGCAGGGAGACGGTGGGAAATCCAATCCGTACGTACGGATTGAACAGGTCCATCTGTGTGATCTTGCCCCGTGATCCCTTTCGTGTGGATCATCGGCCAGGCCTGCGCGAACGGGCGGCGCGGTGCCCATATCCTCTGCCGCCATGGACACCCAGGAGATCATCAAGCTGTCGACGCTCGCCGAGCGCCTGGGCTGGCAGCGGCGTGAGTCCACAGGCGTCCACCTGATCGATCTGCTGCTCAGCCGGCCCGTCTCGGACCTGATCGCCGCCCTCGCCGAGAACCGGGACGGGTAACGGGTTTCTGGTAAGCGCTTTCCAGCATGTCCGGGACGGGGTTGACTCAGCGGCCGCGCGGTGGTGTGATCTGCGCGATAGTCAAGAAAGTTTCCTGTCTAAAACTGAATCCGCCGCCGCTCCGTCGTGATCCCCCGACCCGTCTTGTGGGAGGCACAACAGTGGCACCGAGTAGAAGCCGGACGTTTCGCGCGTTCGGCGCGATGGGTGTTGCCTGTACAACAGCCGTCGCGGTGATGTCGGTACCGGAGCCGGCCCTCGCGGCGCCGGTGCGGTACGAAGCGGAGAACGCGACGATCTCGCAGGGCGTGGTGGAGTCGAACCACGCCGGGTTCTCCGGGGCCGGGTTCGTGAACGTCGACAACGTCGCGGGGAGCTCGGTCGAGTTCACCGTCACCGCGTCGAAGGCGGGCCAGGCCAAGCTCGTCTTCCGCTACGCCAACGGAACCGCGGACAACCGGCCCGTCGACGTGAGCGTCAACGGCGGCCTCGCCGTCGACGACCGCGCGTTCGCTGGCACCGGGGCGTGGACGACGTGGGTGTCGGCCGAGAACACGGTGAACCTGAACGCGGGCTCGAACAAGATCAAGCTCACGTCCACCGGTGCCACGGGTGGTCCCAACCTCGACTACCTGGAGGTCGAGGAGGCCGCGTCCGTTCCCGCGCTGGAGCAGGAGGCGGAGGACGCCACGATCAGCCAGGGCGTCGTCGAGTCGAACTGGGCGGGCTTCTCCGGCCGCGGGTTCGTCAACTACGACAACGTCATCGGCTCGTCGGTCGAGTACGTGATCAACGCCGAGTCCGGCGGCGAACACGACCTGACGTTCCGCTACGCCAACGGAACGACGACCGACCGCCCGGTCTCGGTGACCGTGGACGGCGCCGCCGCGCAGACCGTCTCGTTCCCCGGCACGGGCGCGTGGACGACGTGGCAGACGCGGACCCTGAAGGTCGTGCTGCACGCCGGTGCGAACAGGATCAAGGCGACCGCGACGACCGCGAACGGCGGCCCGAACGCGGACAAGCTGACCGCGGTGCTGGTCGGCCCGCCGGACAACGAGGCGCCGACGCCGCCGCGCAACCTGCAGTTCGTCGGCTCCACCCACAACTCCGTGTCGCTGAAGTGGGAGGCGGCCACCGACAACGTGGGCGTCACCGGCTACGACGTCTACCAGCACGGCCAGCTCGTCACGAGCGTCGGCAACGTCCTGGAGGCGACCGCGACCGGCCTGCGCGCCGACACCGAGTACGACTGGACCGTGTTCGCGAAGGACCGCGCGGGCAACGTCTCGCAGGCCTCGAACAACGTTCCGGGCCGCACCAAGCCCGCGCCCGTGGACAACCAGGCCCCCACCACTCCGGGCACCCTGCGGTCCACCGGCGCCACCTCGACCAGCGTCGCCATCGCGTGGGGCGCTTCGAGCGACAACGTGGGCGTCACCGGCTACGAGATCCACTTCGACGGAGCCCTGAAGCAGACCGCGGACGGTTCGGCCACGTCGGCGACCGTCGCCGGCCTGGTGACCGGCCAGACGTACGCGGTGAAGGTGCGGGCCAAGGACGCGGCGGGCAACTTGTCGGCGTTCTCGAACGAGATCTCCGTCAAGCCCGCGGCGGGCGGCGGCACCGGTGTGCCGAACCCCGGCGCGGTGAAGCAGATCGCCGGCGGGGTCGACGTGGCCTGGGGCCTCGCGTTCCTGCCCGACGGCTCTGCGCTGGTGACCGAGCGCGAGACGTTCAACGTCCTGCGCGTGACCGAGGCCGGCGCCAAGACCGTCATCGGCAAGGTGCCCGGCGCCATGGGCACCAGCGGCGAGGGCGGCGCGCTCGGCATCGAGGTCTCGCCGAACTTCGCCTCCGACCGGTTCGTGTACGTCTACCACACCTACAGCGGCGGAAACCGACTGGTCAGGGCGCAGTTCGACGGTGCTGCGCTGACCGGCTGGACCACGTTGCTCGACGGTGTGCCGAAGAGCCGCTACCACAACGGCGGGCGTCTGCGGTTCAGTCCGGACGGCCGCTACCTGTTCATCTCGACCGGTGACGCGCAGAACGGCAACAACGCGCAGAACCTCAACACCAACGCCGGCAAGATCCTGCGCGTCCACCCGGACGGCTCCATCCCGTCCGACAACCCGTTCCCCGGCAAGGCGATCTGGAGCTACGGCCACCGCAACGTGCAGGGCCTCGACTTCGACTCGAAGGGCCGCCTGTGGGCCTCGGAGTTCGGCAACTCGCAGCAGGACGAGGTCAACCTGATCACCAAGGGCGGCAACTACGGCTGGGAGCCCTGCGAGGGCACGATCGGCAACTGCGCCGGCACCGTCGCGCCGAAGAAGACCTGGTCGACCTCGCAGGCCTCACCCTCGGGCCTGACGATCATCAACGACCACGTCTTCGTCGCCACCACCGTCGGCCAGCGCATCTACCGGATGCGCATCGACGCGAGCGGCAACCTCGTCGACCAGCAGATCTACTTCCAGGGCACCTACAGCCGCCTGCGCACGGTCGAGGTGGACCAGGAGGGCGACATCTGGCTGACGACGACGACCGACAAGGACGGGTCGGCCGGCAACGACCGGATCCTGCACATCGACATCGTCTACGAAGGTGGCGGTGGTGCGTTCAAGCTGACGTCCCCGGCGTTCGCGGACGACGCGATGATCCCGGCCAAGCACACCTGCGCCGGTGACGGTGTCGCGGGCCAGGACCCGTCGCCGGCGTTCGCGTGGGTTAAGTCCGCCGGGGCGCAGGCCTACGCCATCGTGTTCGCGGACCGCGTGAACAACGGCAACAAGCTCCATTGGGCGATCTGGGACATTCCGGGTGCCACCCGCTCGCTGCCGGAGAACCTGGGGTCCGGGTTCGCCGTGCCGGGCCAGGGCTCGGCGAAGCAGAAGGCGATGGGATCCGGTGCCAACGCCCTGAAGTACTTCGGGCCCTGTCCTGGCGGCTCGACCAACCCGTACACGTTCACGTTGTACGCGTTGAACACCACGACGGTGCCCGGCATCACCTCCGGTTCGTCGATGGCGCAGATCGAGACGGCCATCAAGAACGCGTCAACCGCCAGCACGGTGCTGCGCGGCCGTTCGAATGCCAGGACGTAGATCCAGCCAGTGGGACAGGCGCCCGTGTGCACGCGTGCACACGGGCGCTTCACTTGGTTCGTAAGGATTTGAGGGCTGCGAGTGTCAGACCCCGCGTGTAGCGTCGAACGGGCCAGACGATCACGGGGAGTGTGGCAGCGTGACTGCGTTGCGTAATCAACCGGCGCCGGCGAGGTTCGCCGACCGCGCCGAGGCCGAGGCTTATGTGGCCTCGGTCTGTTTCAAACACGGGCCTCCGAGGCTTTTCGGCGTGGAGCTCGAATGGACCGTCCACCACGCCGAAGACCCTGCTCAGGTCCTCGATCGGCACCGGCTCGCCGCCGCTCTCGGCGAACACGCACCACCCACTCTCGTTCCGGACAGCCCGCAGAGGCCGCTTCCCAGCGGCACCCCGCTGACCGTCGAACCGGGCGGGCAGGTCGAGATCTCCACTCCTCCCTGCGCCAGCCTCCCGGACCTCTTCTCCACAGTCGCCCAGGACATCTCCCACCTCACCGCCATGCTCGCCGACCACGGTCTCGTGCTCGGCGACAAGGGCGCTGACCTGCACAGACGTCCCACTCGCCTGCTGCAGGTGCCTCGGTACGCCGCGATGGAGCACGCGTTCGGCGGGCTCGGCGCCGACGGCATCTCGATGATGTGCAACACCGCGGGCCTGCAGGTGTGCCTCGACTTCGGCGAGCAGAAGCACCTGCAGGACAGGTGGGCCGCCGTGCACCAGCTCGGGCCGGTGATGATCGCGCTGTTCGCGAACTCGCCGAGCATCGGTGGCATGCACCAGAACTGGGCGTCCGCGCGCATGCGGGCGCTCTACGGCTGTGATCCCGTGCGCACCAGACCCAGTGCTGTGTGCGCCGATCCGGCTCAGGCCTATGCGCGAAGAGTCGTCGACACCCCCGTCATCGTGGTGCGCGGGCCGGGTCCCAACTGGATCCCGGCGCGCAGGTTCACGTTCGCGGAGTGGGTGGACGGGGCGCACGACCGCGTCCCCACGAGCGACGACCTGGACTACCACATGTCGTTGATGTTCCCGCCGGTGCGGCCGCGCGGGTACATCGAGATCAGATACCTCGACACACCCGCGCCGGGCGGGTGGATCGCGCCGAGTGCGCTGCTCGTGGCGCTGTTCAGCGATCCGTCCGTTGTGGACGGTGTGCTGGCGGCGACCGAACGGGCGGCCGGGCGGTGGCTCGTCGCCGCCCGGCGCGGACTGGCGGACGAACGCATCGCGCGTGCCGCGAAAGACGTTGTGGCGCTGGGCATCGAGGCGTTGCCCCGCACCGGACTCTCCCACGACCAGATCGGCATCATCAGCCGGGAGCTTGAGGGGAAGCTGTGACCGAAGAACTCCGCGAGCAGGTGGCGGGGGAACTGTTGCGCTCGCGCGCGCGTTCCACCGCCCTGACCGACGCCGTCGACGAGCACGACCTCGTGCGGCAGCATTCGAAACTGATGTCGCCGCTGGTCTGGGACCTGGCGCACATCGGCAACCAGGAAGAGCTGTGGCTCGTTCGCGACGTCGGCGGACGCGAGCCGGTGCGCAGCGACATCGACGAGTACTACGACGCGTTCAAGTTCTCCCGCAGCGTGCGGCCCGAGTTGCCGCTGCTGAACCCTCGTGAAGCCCGCCAGTACGTCGGCGACGTGCGCGGCAAGGTGTTCGACGTGCTGGAGAAGGTGCCGCTGCAGGGGCGCCGGCTCGTCGAGAACGGCTTCGCGTTCGGCATGATCGTGCAGCACGAGCAGCAGCACGACGAGACGATGCTCGCGACGCACCAGTTGCGCAAGGGTGAACCGGTGCTGCACGCACCGTTGCCGCCCGGTGGAAACCTGGTGCCCGCAACGGAAGCGTTCATTCCGGGCGGCCCGTTCGAGATGGGCACGTCGGACGAACCGTGGGCGCTCGACAACGAACGTCCGGCGCACGCCGTCCACGTCGACTCGTTCTTCATCGACACGACGCCGGTCACGAACGGCGAGTACGCCGAGTTCGTCCTGGCGGGCGGCTACGACGACCGTCGCCTGTGGACGGACGAGGGCTGGGAGCACCGGACCAGCGCCAAGCTCGTGGCGCCGAGGTTCTGGCAGCGCGAGGAGAACTCGTTCGTGCGCACGGCGTTCGGCGTGACGGAGCCGATCGTGCCGGACGAACCCGTGGTGCACGTGTGCTTCCACGAGGCCCAGGCGTACGCGACCTGGGTGAAGAAGCGCCTGCCCACCGAGGCCGAGTGGGAGAAGGCGGCCCGGTTCGACACGGCGACCGGCAAGACCCGGCGTTACCCGTGGGGCGACGAGGAACCGACGGAGCAGCACGCGAACCTCAACCAGCGCCACCTGCGCCCGGCCCCGGTCGGCGCGTACCCGGCGGGGGCGTCCCCCGCGGGTGTGCACCAGCTGATCGGCGACGTGTGGGAGTGGACGTCGAGCGACTTCGGGCCCTATCCGGGCTTCGAGGTGTTCCCGTACCGCGAGTACTCCGAGGTCTTCTTCGGCCCGGACTACAAGGTGCTGCGCGGAGGCTCGTTCGGCACCGACAAGTCGGCGATCCGCGCGACGTTCCGCAACTGGGACTACCCGATCAGACGGCAGATCTTCGCCGGCTTCCGCTGCGCCAGGGACGCCTAGCCGGATGTGCCGCCACCTGGCTTACCTGGGCACCGCCGTGCCCGTCGGCAGCCTGCTCTACGAGGCACCGCACTCGTTGGAGCACCAGTCCTACGCGCCCGGCGACATGCGGGCGGGGGGAACGGTCAACGTCGACGGGTACGGCGTCGGCTGGTTCCCCGGCCCGATGCGCTACCGGCGGGCCGGCACCCTGTGGAGCGACCCGAACCTGCGTCAGCTGGCGGGCACGGAGTCGACGGCCTTCCTGGCCGCGGTCCGGTCCGCGACCACCGGGATGCCGGTGGCGGACGCGGCGTGCGCGCCGTTCACCGACGGCACGTGGTTGTTCAGCCACAACGGACGCGTCGACGGCTGGCCGCACACCGTCGCCGGGCTCGCGAAGACCCTCGACGTGACCGACCTGCTCACGATGGACGCGCCGACCGACTCCGCGCTGTTGTGGACGGTCCTCAGACGTCGTCTGGAGACCGGGAAGAACCCGGCCCAGGCGCTGGTTGAACTCGTGCGGGAGGTGGCGGACGCGGCACCGAGGTCGCGCCTGAACTTCCTGCTGACCAACGGAGAAGTGCTCGTGGGGACGACGTGGACACACGCCCTGTGGGTGCTGCAGAAAGGTGAGGGCGTGACGCTCGCGTCCGAGCCGCTCGACGACGACCCGGACTGGCGGGAGATCCCCGACCGGCACGTGGTCACCGCCGTTCCATCCACTGTGGAGGTTCGACCTTTTTGACTTCCTCCCCCTCGTGAACGAGGGGGATTCCTACGGCTCGCGCCGCAGGGTTTTCTGTTTCGTCGCCGACTGCCCGCCTGGAGTGTTCCGTTGAGGTCTTACACCGGCTCCACAGACCGACGCCGCCAGCCCGGCGGCCAGGATGTTGCGTGCCGCGTTCACGTCCCGGTCATGGGTCGCGCCGCAGCCACAGGTCCAGGTGCGCAGATGCAGCGGCATCGCTGCCGCGAGTGCGCCGCAGACCGAACACAGCTTGGACGACGGGAACCAGCGATCCACGGTGATCACGCCCCGCCCGTACCAGCTCGCTTTGTACTCCAGCAGTTGCCGGAACTGCCGCCATCCCGCATCACCGATCGCACGGGCCAAGCGCCGGTTGCCGACCATGTTCGACACGGCCAAATCCTCGATCACGAACGTTTGGGTATCACGCACGAGCCGGGTAGTGACCTTGTGCAGGAAGTCCGCGCGCCGATCAGTGATCCGGGCGTGGACACGGGCGGCCTTGACGCGGGCCTTGTCCCTGTTGCTGCTGCCCTTCTGCTTGCGGCACAAGGAGCGCTGTGCCTTCGCGAGCGCCGTCCGGTCGCGGCGCTCGTGCCGGGGATTGCCGATCTTCTCCCCGGTCGACAGGACCAGCAGGTGATCGAGACCGACGTCGATCCCCACCACCGCATCTGTGGCGGGCAACGGCCGCACGCCGGGATCCTCACACAGCATGGAGACGAACCACCGCCCGGCCGCGTCCCGCGACACAGTCACCGTCGAGGGCACCACGTCCTCGGGCAGGGGTCGCGACCAGCGGATGTCCAGTGGCTCGGCCATCTTCGCCAGCATCAGCTCGCCGTCACGCCACCGGAACGCCGAACGCGTGTACTCGGCGCTGGCGCGCGACTTCTTGCGCGACTTGAATCGTGGATACCGGGCCCGCTTGGCGAAGAAGTTTGTGAACCCGGTCTGCAGATGCCGCAACGCCTGCTGCAGCGGCACTGCGGACACGTCCCCCAGGAACGCGAGTTCCTCGGTGCGTTTCCAGGCGGTCAGCAGCGCCGACGTGGCGATGTAGCCGACCCGTTCTCCGCGTTGCGTCCACGCTTCCGTTCGGGCCTGCAGTGCCAGGTTGTAGACCTTGCGGACGCAACCGAACGTGCGCGACAGCTCCGCCGCCTGTGCCTCGGTCGGATAGAAGCGGTACCGGAATGCCCGCTTCACATGCCGATTCACAGTTCCCAAATTACTAAATCGCTGTGTGGCTCCAGGTGGGTGGGTCCTGTCCAGGTCCTGCTCCGCAGGGGCCCGACTTCTCCCCGCCCGGACGGACGGGGTCTCCTCGGAGGACATCCAAATGACCGAGCCGGTGCTGGACGTTCATCTCAAGCCGGAGGACGCCGCACACGCGCTACGTGCCGACGTGCGGGCCGGACTGACCGCGGACCCGAAGTGGGTCTCGCCGAAGTGGTTCTACGACGCCGTGGGCAGTGCGCTGTTCGAGGACATCACGCGGTTGCCCGAGTACTACCCGACCCGCGCCGAACGGGAGGTGCTCGCGGAGCGCGCGGGCGAGATCGCGGCGACGACGGGCGCGCATTCGCTGGTGGAGCTGGGTTCCGGCTCGTCGGAGAAGACGCGGCTGCTGCTCAGCGCGTTGCGCGAGCACGGGACGCTGCGGGAGTTCGTGCCGCAGGACGTGTCGGTGTCGGCGCTCACCGAGGCCGCGCACGCGATCATGGCGGACTACCCGGGCCTGCGGGTGCACGGTGTGGTCGGTGACTTCACGCAGCACCTGTCGCTCCTGCCCGGCGAGTCGCCGCGCCTGGTCGCGTTCCTGGGCGGCACGATCGGCAACCTCATCCCGGAGGAGCGCGAGAAGTTCCTCCGCACGGTCCGCGACGTGCTGGATCCGGGGGAGTGGCTGCTCCTCGGCACGGACCTCGTCAAGGATCCGGGCACGCTGGTGCGCGCGTACGACGACGCGCAGGGCGTGACGGCGGAGTTCAACCGCAACGTGCTGAACGTGCTGAACCGCGAGGTCGGTGGAGACTTCGACGTCGAGGCGTTCGAGCACGTGGCGTTGTGGAACGCAGAGCAGGAGTGGATCGAGATGCGCCTGCGCGCCAAGCGGGCCATGCGCGTGACGATCGCCGGGCTCGGCCTGGTCGTGGAGTTCCGCGAGGGCGAGGAACTGCGCACGGAGGTGTCGGCCAAGTTCCGCGAGGAGGGCGTGCGGCAGGAGCTGGAGGACGCCGGATTCTCGCTGCACCGCTGGTGGACCGACGCCGAGGGCAGGTTCGCGGTATCGCTGGCCCAAGCGGTGTAACCCAGGTCACAACCCGACGATAGGCGGGTTCACGCGATGCGCGCTCGGTGATGGGCTGCATCGATGACTCCTGCATCAACGCGTGCCGTGCGCGTGGCGCTCGTCAGTGCGCTCGCGCTCGGCACCGTCATCACCGGCCTGGGCAGTGCGTCAGCCCAGCCAGAAGCCACCTCCGCCGTCAGACCCGCCGCGTGGGGACCGTGCGGGGCGGACGTGCTCGCCGAGATCCCCGCCGCCGAACGCACGAAGGTCAGCTGTGCGGTCCAGACGGTGCCGGTCGACCACTCGCGTCCGCGCGGTGACTCGACCGGCGTCGTCATGATGAAGCGCCCCGCCGGAGACCCCGCGAAGAAGATCGGCTCGCTGTTCATCAACCCCGGCGGCCCCGGTGGCGCCGGCCTGATCTACAGCGCCTACGGCTCCAGTTTCTTCACGCCGGAGATCCTCGAGAAGTTCGACCTCATCGGCTTCGACCCGCGTGGCGTCGGCCGCAGCGCGCCGCTGCGCTGCTTCCGCACGCAGGAAGAGGCCGAGGCGGTGAACGAGGGCTGGTACGCGCTGCCGATCACCAAGGACGAGATCGCCAGCTCGATCCGGTAGTCCAAGGTCTACACGGACTACTGCAAGATCAACGCCGGTCCGCTGCTCAACCACATGTCGACGGAGGCGGTCGCACGCGACCTCGACGTGATGCGCGAAGCCGTGGGGGACAGGCAGCTCACGTACGTCGGCTTCTCGTACGGCACGCTGCTCGGCGCGACCTACGCGAACATCTTCCCGCACCGGTCCCGTGCCCTGGTGCTGGACGGCAACGTCGACCCGCAGCTGCGCCTGACCAACGGCGCGCAGTACGACCGCGAGCGCGCTCGTGGTTTCGAGATCGCGTTGGACGCGATGCTGAAGCGTTGCGACTCCGTCGGTGCCGAGAGGTGCGCGTTTGCCGGTGACGCGCGCAAGAAGTTCGACAACATCCGCGAGTCGCTGCGCAAGGGCTCCACGACGTTGCCCGGCGGCACCCAGGTGACGCTGACCGGCCTCGTCGGCCGCACGGCGAGCAACCTGTACAGCCCGACCACGTTCAAGGCGCTGACGGCGTGGCTGCAGTCGATCCACGCGGCCCAGAACCCCTCGGCCGCGTCGGCCGTCCAGTCCGTTGTGGACGTTCCGGTGCTGAACAACCTCGGCGGCAGGGCCGACGTCCGGGTGCTGCCGGAGACGCCGTACACGAGCGACGACTCGTACTACGCCGTCAACTGCATCGACAAGCCGTTCTCCCGCTCGAACCGCAACTGGGCCCAGACCGCGGACAGGTGGGAGAGGGAGTCGAGGACGTTCGGCCGCTACCAGGCCGCGTCCGACCTCCTGACCTGCCCGACGTGGCCCGCCCGCAACCCGGACCGCTGGATCGGCCCGTGGAACCGCCACACCAAGAACCCGATCGTCGTGGTGGGCAACTACTACGACCCGGCGACGCAGTACCTGTTCTCGGAGCGCATGGCCAAGCAGCTCGGCAACGCGCGGCTGATCAGCGTCGACGCGTTCGGTCACTGCATCCTCGGTGACTCGGCCGGCGCCGACGCGGCGGTGACGAGGTACCTCGTCGACCTCACCGCTCCCGCGAACGGCCAGGTGTTCCAGCCGAACGCGCAACCGTTCTAGTTCGTCGATGCCCGCCTGTCGTCGGACAACCCGACGATAGGCGGGTACAAACGGTGCACGGTCGGTGATGGGGTGCATCCGTGAAGTCATCCTCCGCATCAGCGCGTGTCGTGATCGCGAGTGCGCTCGTGCTCGGCACCGTCGTTTCCGGCCTGGGCGTGGCGAGCGCCCAGCCCGAGGTCTCGTCGAACGTCAGACCCGCTGCCTGGGGGCAGTGCGCGGCCGACGTCCTCGCCGGCCTTCCCGCCTCCGTGACGCCCGAGGAGCGCGCGAAGCTCACCTGCGCCGTCCAGGAAGTGCCCGTCGACCACTCGCGCCCGCGCGGTGAGAAGACCGGCATCGCCATGATGAAGCGCCCCGCGAACGACCCGTCGCGCAAGATCGGCTCGATCTTCCTCAACCCCGGCGGCCCCGGTGGTTCCGGCCTGCTGCGCGGCGCCGTCGCGAAGAACTACTTCCAGCCGTCCGTGCTGGACCGGTTCGACGTCATCGGCTTCGACCCGCGCGGCGTGGCCCGCAGCGCGCCGATGCGCTGCTTCCGCACCCAGGAAGAGGCCGACGCGGTCAACGAGGGCTGGTACGCCCTGCCCATCACCAAGGCCGAGATCGCGAGCACGATCAAGCAGTCCAAGACCTACACGGACTACTGCAAGATCAACGCCGGTCCGCTGCTGAACCACATGTCGACGGAAGCGGTCGCACGCGACCTCGACGTCATGCGCGAGGCCGTGGGCGACCAGCAGCTCAACTTCGTCGGCTTCTCGTACGGCACGCTGATCGGCTCCACGTACGCGAACATCTTCCCGCAGCGCACGCGGGCGATGGTGATCGACGGCAACGTCGACCCGCGGCTGCGTCTGACCAACGGCGCGGAGTACGACCGCCAGCGCGCCGACGGTTTCGAGATCGCCCTCGACGCCATGCTGAAGCGCTGCGATGCCGTCGGCGCCGCCAAGTGCGCGTTCGCCGGTGACGCCCGAGGCAAGTTCGAGGCGATGAAGACCGCGCTGGGCAAGGCCCCCGCGACGTTGCCGGACGGCACCAAGGTCACGCTGTCCGACGTGGTCGGCCGCGTTGCCGGCGACCTGTACTCGATCGCCCGGATCTCGACTCTGGCCGCCTGGCTGCAGAGCGTCCACGTTGCGCTGAACCCGTCCGCCGCCACTCTGGGCATACAGTCCACGGTGGAGCTGGCCGCGCCGCTGAACAACGCCGGTGGCCGCATGGACGTCGACCCGCTGCCCGACACCCCGTACACCGCGGACGACTCGTACTTCGGCGTCAACTGCACCGACAAGCCGTTCGCCCGCACGAACCGCAACTGGGAGAGGACCGCGGCGAAGTGGGAGGCGGAGTCCCCGACGTTCGGCCGCTACCAGGCTGCGGCGGACCTGCTGACCTGTGCCACGTGGCCGACGCGCAACCCGGACCGCTGGATCGGCCCGTGGAACCGCAAGACGAAGAACCCGATCGTCGTCGTGGGCAACTACTACGACCCGGCCACGCAGTACCTGTTCTCGCAGCGCATGGCCAAGCAGCTCGGCAACGCGCGGCTGATCAGCGTCGACGCGTTCGGCCACTGCATCCTGGGCCGCTCGGCCGACACGGACGCGGCCGTCGCGAAGTACCTGGTGGATCTCGTCGCACCCGCCGACGGCCAGGTGTTCCAGCCGAACGTTCAGCCGTTCGCCTGATCGGTTCGCCTGAAGCGGTGGCGGTGCTCGTGCAGCACCGCCACCGCGGCGGCGACGATCAACAGGTACGCGGAGTACGTGGGCCACAGCCACACCGCGAGCCCGAAGAGCGCGGCCGTGGCGAACGTCGCCCAGCCGCGCCGCACGACCGCCCACACCAGCAGTGCGGCGGCCACCAGCCACAGCAGGCTGTAGTCGTAGAGGGCTTCGTCGATTCGACGGCTCATCTCGATGCCGCGCAGTGTCTCGTAGGTCTCCTCGCCGGTGTACCAGTCCGGCTGACTGCCGCAGCGCGCGCCGGGTTGCGCGCACAGGTCGCCCATGTCGCGCACAGGCGCGTTCACGATCAGCGTCAGCGCCGCGAGTGCGCCGATTCCGAGCACGGCCCACGTGGGGATCTTCACGACAGCAGGCTCCTCACGATCAGCACGACGGCACTCGCCCCCGCCACGACCAGGGTGGGAGTACGGACGCCCTTCGCGTCGAACTTGGCGCGCAACGGCCCCGAGAGCAGGAATCCGGCGACCAGGAACGGGATCAGCAGCACGCCGCTCCACAGCTGGTGCGCGGTGACGTTGCCGGTGACGGTCAGGCCGACGATCGAGACGGCCGAACCCAGCGTGAAGAACGCCGCCAGTGTCGCCCGCACCTCCGGCCCGGCCTGGTTCTGGTAGAGCAACGCGACCATCGGGCCGCCGATCGACGTGGCCGTGCCGAACGAGCCGCTCGCCACGCCCGCGGTGACCAGGGACGGCGGAGTGGGCTGCGGGCGCCAGGACGTGATCGACAGCAGGACGCACGCCAGCACCGCGGCACCGACGACCACGCCGAAGCTCTTCGGGTCCAGCGAGTCGACGATCCAGATGCCGACGACCGTGCCCGGCAGGCGGCCGAGCATCGCCCAGCCGACACCGCGCCAGTCCACGTGACCGAACTCCCTGGCCAATGACATGACCGCGTGCGCGCAGGCGATGACCAGGACCGGCACCGGGACCAGCGCCGGGTCCAGCAACGCGAGCAGCGGCACGGCGACCAGGGCCAGCCCGAAACCGATCAGGCCCTGCAGCAACCCTCCACAAGCGACGACCACGCCGGCGACCGCCAGCAACCCCCAAGACATAGTTCGCGATGCTATCGACCATTGTTCGCCTGCCGTTGGCCCAGCGCACCTACGCTCCGCGCCATGACCGCGTCCCGTCGTTCCTTCCTGCTCGGCACCGGTGCGACCGCCGCCGCTGCCGCCCTGGTCACGCCTGGTTCCGCCGCTGCTGACAACGTTGTCGGCGGCCGCCCCGACCCCGAGGCGCGGCGGTTCACGCTCGCCGTGATCCCGGACACGCAGTACATGTTCGACCTCGACCGCGGCGACTCGGCGCCGTTGAAGGCCACGCTGCAGTACCTGATCGACCGCCAGAGGTCCGAGAACATCGTCTTCATCAGCCACCTCGGCGACCTGGTCGAGAACGCGCGGCAGAGCGAGATCGACGACATCAGCGAGCGGTTCGAGGTGCTCGACCGCCGCCGGATCGGGTACAGCGTGCTCGCGGGCAACCACGACGTGCCGGACTCGCGGCTGGACGACCAGCGCGGGCGCACGCCGTACCTCGACAGGTTCGGGCCGCGGCGGTTCCGGTCGTCGCCGACGTTCCGCGGTGCGAGCGCCGACGGCTACAACACGTTCCACGTCTTTCGCGCCGCCGGCAAGGAGTGGCTGGTGCTCGCGCTGGACTGGCGCATGTCCGCCAAGGGGTTCGAGTGGGCGCGCTCGGTGCTGAAGCAGCACGCCAAGCTGCCGGTCATCCTCACCACGCACGAACTGGTCTACGACGGCGGTGACGGCACCGCCGCGATGTCCGACTACGGCCGCAGGCTGTGGAACGAGCTGATCAAGGACAACGACCAGATCTTCCTGACGCTGAACGGGCACTTCTGGCCGCCCGCCCGGACGACGATGCGCAACACCGCCGGCAACGACGTGCACGTGCACATCGCGAACTACCAGGACCGCTACTACGGCGGCGGCGCGATGATCCGGTTCTACCACTTCGACCTGGACCGCGGTGTGATCGACGTCCGCACCCTGTCGCCGTGGCTGCTCGGCAAGAAGTCGCTCAACCCGCTGGAGCGCAAGGAGACCGAGCTGACCGGCCCTGCCGACCGGTTCAGCGTGCCGATCGACTTCGAGCAGCGGTTCGCCCGCTTCGACCCGCCGGTGCTGCCCGCGCCGCAGCCCGCCCGTGACGTGCTGGTGCGGGGCACGGTCGCGTACTGGCGCCTGGGCGAGGGCCTGAAGGACCTGTCGGGCAACGGGAACGACCTGCGGCAGACCGGCACGCTGACCGCCTCGGACGACCACAGCCGGCTCGCGCCGTCGCACCGTTCGCTGTACTTCGGCAAGGACGGCTATCTGTCCACCGTGGACTCGGCGCCGGTGAACAGGGAGACGTTCGAGCGCGGCTACACCATCGAGGTGTTCCTCAAGCTGCCCGAGGACTTCGACCACCCGTGGTGCGGCCTGTTCACGAAGCTCGCGCCCGGTTCCGCGGCAGGCAAGACCGGGGACGACCCGAGCGAGCCGATCGCGACCCTGAACGTCGCCGGTGGCGGTCAGCTGCAGTGGGCGGTGTTCCCGCGCAACCTGCCGGGCATCTCCACGAACTGGGGCCACGAGATGGACTACGAGACGTGGTGGCACATCGCCG
This sequence comes from Lentzea kristufekii, assembly GCF_033949925.1. Lineage (NCBI taxonomy): Bacteria > Bacillati > Actinomycetota > Actinomycetes > Pseudonocardiales > Pseudonocardiaceae > Lentzea > Lentzea kristufekii. Next base: position 97,232 of record NZ_JAXAVV010000015.1, on the reverse strand, counting down.
TGGTCAACGACGGCGTGCACACCACGCTGTACGTCGACGGCTCTCCGTTGCTGCGCAACCCTTCCACGCCCGCGCGCGGCATCTCGACCGCCGGTGACCCGTGGCTCGTCGGCGCCTACGCGTACGACAAGGTCGTCGAGAAGTCGTTGCACGGCTGGATCGGCGACATGCGGATCGTGAACCGGCCGCTGGACCGTGCCGAGTTCATGCGGTCGAAGGCAGCCCGAACCGCGGGAACAGACTGAGGTCGAAGAACGACGAGACGTGCGTGATCCGGCCGCCGCGAACCTCCAGCACCTGGAGGTTGAACGGCCGGAACACGCCGTCCTCGCCTCGCAGGTAGAGCCCGAACGCGGGCTGGCCGTTCGCTTCGGTGGCGATCATCCTGGCGCCGTGCGGGACTGCCGGGCACTGGTTCGTGAGGTGCCACGCGACCATGTCCGGGCCCCGGTAGAACTGCGGGTACGGCGGCATCTCCCAGACGACGTCGTGCGCGAACATGCCGATGATCGCCGGGATGTCCTTGGCCTCGAAGGCTTCCACCCACCGGTCGAGCAGCTGCTTCGCCTCCGCGGGCTCCACCACCTCGTCCTCGCTGAGGTCCTTGAGCTGCGCGTGCGCCCGTTGCAGAGCGCTGTTGACGGCCGCGACCGTCATCTCCAGCTCGTCCGCGGTCTCGGCGGCGCTGAGCTTCAGCACGTCCCGCAGGATCAGCACCGCGCGTTGCCTCGGCGGGAGGTGTTGCAGGGCCGCGACGAACGCCAGCCGGGTGGACTCGCGTTCGGTGACGATCGCGGCCGGATCGGTCGGGAACGGCTCCAGCCACGGGATCTCGTGGTCCTCGGTGAGCGGGTCGGTCTCGGTGGCCGCCTGGTTGCCGAGCCCGAACGGCAGCGGGCGTCTCGTGCGGCCGTCCAGGGCGGTGAGGCAGACGTTCGTCGCGATCCGGTACAGCCACGTGCGGACCGACGAGCGGCCCTCGAACTGGCCGTACGCCTTCCACGCGCGCAGGTACGTCTCCTGCACCAGGTCCTCGGCGTCGTGCAGCGAGCCGAGCATCCGGTAGCAGTGCGCGAGAAGCTCCCGTCTGAACGGGTCGGCGGCGGTCGCGAAGTCCACTGTCACCATCGCCTCCGGTGGAGGCGGTCCTGCGTCGTGGTCGTCATGGTTCTCCCGGTAGGTTGTGGTTCGTGCGAACGGCGTACAAGTGCCGGGCTTACCCGACCTCTGATCAGGCTGTGGTGTTGAATCGCACGTTCGGGTGTGTGCGTCTGGTGTGGAACAGGACTTTGAGTGAGCGGAATCTCCGCTACCGTGCCGAGGGTGTGCGCACGTCGTATCGGCAGACCGATTCGGCGCTGACGGAGTGGAAACGCACCGGGGAACTCGCGTTTCTGTCGGAGGTGTCCTCTGTCCCGCTGCAGCAGACGCTTCGCCATCAGCACACCGCGTTCAGTAACTTCTTCGCCGGGCGGGCTCGCTATCCGAGGTTCAAGTCCCGTACCGGGCGGCAGAGCGCGCATTACACCCGTTCGGCGTTCCGGATGCGTGAGGGTGTGCTGACGCTGGCCAAGACCAGTGTGCCGCTGCGGTTCGTGTGGTCTTTCGGCGAGGTGGACCTGGCCTCGTTGGACCCGACGATGGTGGTGGTGTCCCGCGAGCCGGACGGCCGCTGGTACGTGGCGTTCGCCATCGACACCACCGACACCACCGAGCCCGCCCCGGCTGAGCCCGCAGGGCACGCGATCGGCGTCGACCTCGGCCTCACAGACCTGGTGGTGACCAGTGACGGTGAGCGGATCGCGAACCCGCGGCACCTTGCCCGCAAGGCCTGCAACCTGGCCCGCTACCAACGACGGATGGCCCGCTGCCAGCGCGGCAGCCGCAACCGCTGCAAGGCCAGGGCCAAGGTCGCCCGCGCGCATCGCAAGGTCCGCGCCGCCCGGCAGGACTTCCTGCACCGCACCACCACGGCTCTGGTGCGTTCGGCCGACGTGATCGCGATCGAAGAACTGTCGGTCAAGAACATGGTGCGCAACCGCCATCTCGCCCGTGCCATCTCCGACGCGGGCTGGGGCGAGTTCCGCAGGCAGCTGGAGTACAAGTGCGACCGGGCCGGCCGCACGCTGGTCGTGATCGACCGCTGGTTCCCGTCGAGCAAGACTTGTTCGGTCTGCGGGCACGTGCTCGCGCAGCTTGCTTTGTCCGCCCGGCACTGGACGTGTCCGGGCTGCCGCACCCGGCACGACCGGGATCTCAACGCGGCCAAGAACATCCTTGCGGCTGGTCGAGCCGTAACCCGAAGCGATTCGGGTGATGCCTGCGGAGCTGATGTCAGACGGCAAGGGCCCTCCCTTCCGCGATCGGCAGTGAAACAGGAACCCCGTGCCGTGAGGCACAGCGCGTGAGCGCTACCCGCCGCACGGCGGGTGGGAATCCCTGTCCTTCAGAACAGGGACAAGTCAATCCCGCACTCTAATCGCGTTCCGCAGTCTGCCGACGAGAATCTCGATGTAGTCCTTGAGTTCCACCGGTTCGTGCACGTCGAACTCGAAGCCCAGGAACAGCAGATGCCACACGATCCGTTCGAGCGCGTCGGCGCCCGTGCGCATCAGGCACGAGTTCTCGTCGATCGGTTCCAACGCAGCGGACATCGGTGTGGTGCGTTCCGCGACTGCCTGCATGGGTGCGTGGATCGTGAGCACCGCCTGGTGGGTGTAGACGTTGGAGGCGACCTGCCTCGACACGAACTCGCCCAGGGACGGCGCGGGCGGTTCGCGGGGCGTGAACCTCGCCGCGAGCGTGGGCTGCTCGGTGATGCGGTCCACCCGGAACGTTCGCCAGTCCTGTTTGGACACGTCCCACGCGACCAGGTACCACCGGCGGCCGGTGTGGACGAGACCTTGCGGTTCCGCGAGCCGTTTCGCGGGCTCGCCCTGCGTCGGGGCGTAGGTGAAGCGCAGCTGCTGGTGGTCGCGGCAGGCGGCGGCGATGATCGTGAGCGTCTCCGGGTCGACCGTCGGGCCGGTGGCCGGCAGGGCGGTGGTGTGCGCCTGGAGTGCCTGCACGCGCCGCCGCAACCTCGTCGGCAGCACCTGTTCGAGCTTGGTGAGGGCGCGGATCGACGTCTCCTCGATGCCCGCGACGGAGCCGTTCGCCGCCGTCCTCAGTCCGACCGCGACTGCGACCGCCTCGTCGTCGTCGAGCAGGAGCGGCGGGAGTTCCGCGCCCGCCCCGAGCTGGTAGCCACCGGCCGCGCCGGGCAGTGACGTGACGGGGTAACCGAGGCTGCGCAACTTGTCCACGTCGCGGCGGATCGTGCGCACGTCGACGCTGAGCCGGTCCGCGAGCTCCGGGCCCGTCCAGTCACGCCGCACCTGCAACAGGGACAGGAGCTTCAGCAGCCGTGCGGACGTCTCCAGCATGTGACGATCCTAGATTCCGTTGCGGACAACGGCCTGCGGTGGTTAGGGTTCTCGTCATGACTGCCGGGTCGGCCTTGTGCCGTGAGCGGAACGGTTGCCCGGCCCTGACTTGATCAGGGCCCCTCCATCCCCGCGCACATCCGTTTCTGTGGATGCGCGCACGGGAGAGGAGGTGATGCGCAATGCTTCCCAACGTTGGTGATGTCTTTTCGGGGAAGGTCGTCTCGACCGTTCCCTTCGGTTCGTTCATCGAGCACCCCGCCGGTGCACACGGGCTCCTGCACGGCCAGCAGGCCGAGGTCGGTGCCTCCGTGCAGGTGAAGGTGCTCGCTGTGGACGCCGTGCAGCAGCGGTTCAGCCTGGAGCTGGCGTGAGTTGAGTGCCCGGGCAGAGGCGCCCTGCCCGGGCTTTCTCACGGTCTCCGGTAGTCCGCGCACTCGCCGGTCAGGCGGTCGTGCAGGGTCTTGCGGTGCCCCTCTTCCTCGGGTGCCGGACCGAGCGCGTCCGCTGGGCTGGTGATGTCGTGCAGCAGCCGGTACAACACGACATCCGTTGCGGTGTAAAGCCAATCGTCCGCCTTGCCGGGCGGCGCGGCGGGTCCGAGCATGTTCTCGAACCACGCCGGGAACAGCAGATCCCGTGCCACCGCGTCCTCGATGCGCGCGCGGATCAGCTGCCGCACGTGCGCGATGGCCTCGTTGCCGGCCGACTTGGCAACGGTGTCCTTGGCGTGCGTGTCGTCGTCCGGGGCTTCGGGGCGTTCCCGGTCCGTGATGGACCGCCACTGCTGGTAGTTCTTGCGCCACAACGCTTCCGCCGTGGACGGGAGGTGCGTCAGGGCCTCGGCGGCCTCGATCGCCTCCAGGGCCGACCGGTCGTACTCGGCGATGGCCTTGCGCGTGTCCTTGGCTTCCTGCGGGGTGAAAACCCTGCGGGCGTAGGCTTCCTGACCTTTGAGGATCTTGGCGAGCTGTGCCTCGCCGATCTCGGGCCAGTCGTCGAAGTCCGCCTTCTGGGTCTCGCTCGCCCGCACCTTCCGGTTCAGCGCCACCAGGAGGCGTTCCAGGCGGTGGACGCTCTCCGCGAGCTCGGTGACGCGGTCGTCGGTCCTGGTGAGCTTGCGGGTGTTGTCCTTGAGCTGGTTCGCCTGGCTGAGCTGGTGGTGCGCCGCGTCGGTCTGGGCGTGGTCGATGCGGGTCTCCAGCGACTTCAGTTCCTTCTTGAGCCGCTCGACCTTGCCGTCCAGTGCCTTGACCGGATCGATGTTCACTTCAGCGTCCTCCAGGCCCACCAGGCGATGCCCGCCGCGGTGATCAGTGTCGCCCAGCCACTGGCCAGCGGGGTCAGGAGGGTGGCCACGAGGGCCGCGCTGATCGCGGTGGTCCTGGCCCGCGGCTCGAAGATCCGCCGGCCCGCCGGATCCACCAGGACCGACGCGGCCGTGGCCACCGCCACCAGCAGCGAGAGCAGCGACCAGGCGTCGAACCAGCCCACGGCGACGACCAGGGCCGCGGCGGTGGTGGCGATGGCGATCACGCGGTTCGGGGTGGTCAGCCTGGCCGCCTCGACGTCCCTGCGGGCCTGCATGACCGCTTCCACCTCGGCGTTCGTGGTGGCGAGGAGGGGCTGGAAGTCCGGGCTGCCAGGGCCCGCGGCCTGGAGGGCTCGCAAGGCTGTTCGCAGGGACTGCTGGCGGTCGGCCAGGCGGGCGAACGGATCGGCTGCCATGCCCCGAAATCGTGATCAAGCGCGGTGGGCGGGGCTAGGCCTGTGAGGGGAGTTGGTCCGGTTGCCGACGAACTTCCCTCACTCGGCCTAGTCTCCCTCAAGATTTCCTGCGCGCCTCGTCCGGCCAGACGACCTCGATCGGCACACCGGACGCGCGTGCCTGCTCCACCACGTCCGCCGTACCGCCCTTGCCCTGGGCCGGGACGCCGTCCCACACCGCCACCAGGACCTCGACGGAGGCGAGCATGCGTTCGTTGGCCGCCACGTACGCCAGCCGCCCGCTCGACATGTGCGGGAGGACGCTGACGACCGTTGCGGCCGCGCGCAGCTCGTCGTAGTCGGCCACCTGGTGCGGCTTCAGGCGGTCGCGGTAGTCCAAAGCGGGCAGGACCACCTCCACCTCACCGCCCAGCGCCAGCACCGCCCTGGCGAAGACCTGGTCGGCTCCCGGAGCCAGGCAGGTCACGCCGACCAGGTTGGTGCCCAGCCTTTCCAGCACCTCCGTGATGGCGGCCTGGACGGCGGGGACGCACTCCGGGACCAGGTTGCTGTGGCCGGTGATGCCGACGCGCATCAAGCGGTCCGGATCGCTCTGATCGCGTCTCGGGTGTCCTGCACGGCGGGGATGTGGCGGTGCCGTGCCGCTTCCTTGGCGAAGTCCTCCAGCTTGCGCAGGACCCGGCCCGAGGAGAGCTTCGCCGCTGTCGGCAGGACCTCGTTGATCAACCCGCACGCTGCCTCCGGGTCTCCCGCGACCATTTTGGTGCGCGCCAGTCCGATCACGTCGAAGGCGCGGTTGCGCACCTTCGACGGGTCCCGCAACGCCAGGGCCCGCCGGATGTGTTGTTCGGCGAACACGGCCTGGGACGGGTCGTGCATCGCGAGGTCGCGGCAGCGGGCGCCGATGACGCCCTCGAGCTCGGCCTCGTCGAAGCTGTGCAGGTAGCGCGGCTCGTTGTCCGCGTCCCGCTGGGCGAAGCTGTCCTGCGCCATGCCCACGGCCTGGTGGAACTCGCGGGTCTTGCCCATGCTCGCGTAGGCCCAGGCCTCGCGGGTGAGCAGGAGCGCCTTGAGCGTGGGCGTGCCGGTGCGGCGGGTGCCGTACTGGCCCAGCTGGACCAGCTCCAGACCGTCCTCGGGACGGCCCAGGTCGAACATCTGCCTCGCCATGGCCGCCAGGCACAGCGCCGCGAAGCCGTCGTTGTGGCCGGCCTTGGCCATGCGGACGGCCAGCACGTAGTAGCGCTGGGCCGCGTTGTGCAGGCCGGCGTCGAACGACATGCTCGCCGCCACCTTCGACAGCTCCGCGCCGATGAAGAACGCGCGTTCCGTCGTCGGGCCGGACGGTGCCCGGCCCAGGCGTTCGGCCAGCTCGTCGAGCTGACCCAGGACGGCCTTGCGGGCCAGTCCGTAGCCGCCCCGGCCGCCCCAGCCGCGCAGCCCGTCCGCCACGCGCTGCAACGCGAAGAGCTCCTCCTCGCTGATCGCCGAGTGCGACGACCACTTCGACAGGTTCTGCAGGGGGTGCAACCACCGCTGCAGCGGCTCGACCAGTGCGGACCCCACCGTCACCGCGGCGGCTCCGGTGAGCGCCGCTCGTCTGCTGATCGCCAAGTCGCTCCTCGCCGTCTCCTCGACCGAACGGGCAATGCTCGTCGCCTCCCAGGGGGCGGCGAGCACGTCTGGCGGGCCGGTGTCAGGGGAGCCCACCTGAGCTGGGATGACGACGCGGTCGAACCACAGTCGTTCGCCCGGTACACCGAGCACCAGCGCGAAGTGGCGCAGCCGGTCGAGGCGGTCGATCTGGTTCTCGCCCGACTCGTAACGCGAGAGCTGCGCCTGGCTGATGCCGAGCCACGCCGCCATGCGGTCCTGCGTGACCCGGCTGAGGTGCCGGGGGTGGTGCCGGTACGCGGAGATCAGCGCACCCATGTCGCGGTCGGTGCATGCGGCGACGATCGCGGGGTGGTCCCAGAAGTCGTTCGGGACCTCAGGTGGTCCGTGCACGTCCGCACGAGCGTTGCGGCGGCACCGGTGACACAGCCGATCGGAGTTGTCGGCGGCGATGAACGCCCCACACGGGCAAGCGCGTCTGGATCTGGGTCTCGCTGCATCCATCGGCCTCGCCCCCGTCACTGAGCGTTTCCCCAGTGTACGGACGTGTGATCGTCAGTCCATCCATCTCATGCATAAGACGTAATGGGTTCGCGTGTCGCAGTCCTGGTGCCTCCACCCGGCGGATGAGCTTCATACGCCTGCTGCATGGGGTCCATGCAGCAGGCGAGTGGTGTTGGCGGGAAGTGAGAAGGACCCTGCACAACGTCAGGCTGCGGGTGGATCCCCGTGGCCGTGACCAGTGCCTGACCCACCAACGGGGAGGACAACCGCCGATGAGCCTCACGACCGCGGAGACCGGCACGGCCGGGATCCCACAGAACAGGGGACACGCACGGGCGATCGGGGAGGCCGTAGCCGGCTACCGGTTGCTCGGCTGGCAGGTGACCGTCACCGAGCAGGGTGTGTTCCTGCCCCTGGGCCCCGCCACGACAGCCTTGGCGATGCCGGCGCGGATCGGGTCGCGAGTCCTGGCCGACCTGAAGTCGCGGATGCTCGCCGGACCGGTCACGGTGATCCCCGGCCCCCGCGAACACTGGATCTTCCTGGCCGAGCTGGTGGCGTTGCTGCCCACGCACCTCAAGGCGCCGCCGGAGGTCCAGTTCGTGCGATCGCCGCACCGGATCGCGCTCCCGCCGACGATGACCAGGTACGGATCGCTGCGCTGGGCGAACCCGCCGTCGCACTCGCGGCACTGGTTCCCGCCGTTCACCGCCGTGCTGGCACTGGCCCGGCAGGCCGCCGCGGAGGACCAGCGCCGATAATCGGTGCTCGTGGATCGTCGTTCAGTGTTGTTGTGTGGGCTCGCCGCCGCTTTGAGCGCCTGTGGCGAGCCCGCTCCTCGCAAGACGGGCGGTGCCGGCACCGCCCGGCCGGGAGACCGCGTCGTCGCCGTCTCCTCGGTGCCCGACGGCTCCGGTGTGCTGGTGGACATGCCCGGCAACGCCCAGCTGTTGGTCGTACAACCTCGATCGGGTGAATTCCGTGCGTTCAACCCGGCGTGCCCGCACGTGGGTTCGATGGTCAACCCGCCTGCCCGTGGCGTGATCACCTGCCCGTTGCACGGGAGCGCTTTCGACGCCTCGACCGGGGCAGTCCGCAAAGGACCTGCGGAATCGGGTCTCGTCGAGGTCGCGGTCGTTCGCTCCGGAGATGATTTGGTGCTCGGCTGAGACCTGTGCGTTTGCTGTGCATCGGGCTTCTCGCTGAACTCTCGCCGACCTGTTCGCGTAATGCTGTGGTGTGACCCCGAACACCCACCACCACGGAGGATCGGTCGTGAACACCGAAAGCCTGGTCAGCAGGCGCGCGGCGCTGTGCGGAATCGCGGTTGCCCTGGCCGTGCCCAGCGGACTCGTGACGGCGTGCAGTTCGACCCCGACCGGTTCTGGAAGCGCCCCCACCCAGGGCGGTTCGACTCCGACGGGATCCGCCGGGACCAGCGGCACCGCGCTCGTCGCGCTGGCGGACGTACCCGAGGGCGGCGGCGCCGTCGTCGACGCCCCGGGCGGCAAGAAGATCGTCGTCGCGCGCATCTCCGCCACCGAGGTGAAGGCCTTCGACGCGACGTGCCCGCATCAGGGTTCGATGGTCGCGGAGCCGTCCGGCGGCACCATCACCTGTCCCTCGCACGGCAGCCAGTTCGGTGCTTCCGACGGTGCCGTGAAGAAGGGGCCGGCGACGACCGGCCTGCGCGCGGTCTCGGTCAAGGTCGACGGCGACCAGGTCGTCCTGACCTGACCCTTTCTGTTTTTGTCGGACCGCGTCGATAGTCTGGACGGCGTGGCAGATCCCTCGACGTATCGCCCTGCAGTGGGCACGATTCCTGAGGCTCCCGGCGTCTACAAGTTCCGCGACGCCGGTGGCCGGGTCGTGTACGTCGGCAAGGCGAAGAGCTTGCGCAGCAGGCTGAACTCGTACTTCGCGGATCTGGCCGGGCTGCACCCGCGCACGCGCCAGATGGTGACGACGGCGGCCTCCGTCGAGTGGACGGTCGTCTCCACCGAGGTCGAGGCGCTGCAGCTCGAATACAACTGGATCAAGGAGTTCGACCCGCGCTTCAACGTCCGGTACCGCGACGACAAGTCGTACCCGGTGCTGGCCGTCACGCTGCACGAGGACTACCCGCGTCTGCACGTGTACCGCGGCCCGCGCAAGAAGGGCGTGCGCTACTTCGGCCCGTTCGCCCACGCCTGGGCCATCCGCGAGACGCTCGACCTGCTGCTGCGCGTGTTCCCCGCGCGCACGTGCTCGGCGGGCGTTTTCAAGCGGCACAACCAGATCGGCCGCCCCTGCCTGCTCGGGTACATCGACAAGTGCTCGGCGCCGTGCGTGGGCAAGGTGTCGGCCGACGAGCACCGCGACATCGTGCTCGACTTCTGCGACTTCCTGGCGGGCAAGACGGACAACATGGTCCGCCGCCTGGAACGCGAGATGCTGCAGGCGTCGGAAGAGCTGGAGTTCGAACGCGCCGCCCGCCTGCGCGACGACCTGGGCGCGCTGCGCCGCGCGATGGAGAAGCAGGCCGTCGTGCTGGGCGATGGCACGGACGCCGACGTGATGGCGTTCGCACAGGACGAGCTGGAGGTCTCGGTCCAGGTCTTCCACGTCCGCGGCGGCCGTGTCCGCGGCCAGCGCGGCTGGGTGCTCGACAAGGTCGAAGCTCTCGACGACGGCGGCCTCGTCGACCAGTTCATCATGCAGTTCTACGGCGACAACACCGAGAGCACCCCGCGCGAGGTGCTGGTCCCGGTGCTGCCGGACGACGCCCCGGCCCTGGAAGACCTGCTGTCCGAGCAACGGGGCTCGCGAGTCGTCCTGCGCGTCCCGCAACGAGGCGACAAGCGGGCCCTCATGGAAACGGTGGCGCGCAACGCCTCCGAAGCCTTCGCCCAGCACAAGCTCCGCCGCGCCGGCGACCTCACCGCCCGCTCCGCCGCACTGCAGGAGATCCAGGACGCCCTGTCGCTCGACACCGCGCCGCTGCGCATCGAGTGCATCGACATCAGCCACGTCCAAGGCACCGACGTGGTGGCGTCCCTGGTGGTGTTCGAGGACGGCCTGGCCCGCAAGTCCGAATACCGCCGCTTCGCCATCCGCGAGGCAGCCACCGAGGGCGACGTGGCCTCGATAGCCGAGGTGGTCCGCCGCCGCTTCCAGGCCATGCTCCGCGAAACCGCCTCCGGCGGCCCCAACCCGGGCATAGACCCGGACACCGGCAAACCCCGCAAGTTCGCCTACCCGCCCAACCTCCTGGTGGTCGACGGCGCAGGCCCCCAAGCCGCAGCGGCCTCCGACGTCCTGGCCGAACTGGGCATCACCGACGTGGCAGTCGTAGGCCTGGCCAAACGCCTGGAGGAGGTCTGGGTCCCAGGCGAACAGGACCCGGTGATCCTCCCGCGCACCAGCGACGCCCTGTACCTGCTCCAACGAGTCCGCGACGAGGCCCACCGCTTCGCCATCGCCTACCACCGCCAGAAGCGCTCGAAGCGCATGACCACCTCGGCCCTCGACGAGGTACCAGGCCTCGGCGAGACCCGCAAAGCCGCACTGCTCAAGCACTTCGGCTCGGTGCGGAAGCTGCGACAGGCCACAGTGGACGAGATCAGCGACGTGCCGGGGGTGGGCCGCCGCACCGCGGAGGCCGTGGTGGCGACCTTGGCTTCGTCGGGCGGGAACTCCTGATGGGTCGGGAGCCGGCGGGTGCCGGCTCTTCGTTGCCCTGCAACGGTGTGATGGGAGAAGGTTCGTCGCCATCGCCCTCGCTGCCATCGCCCTCGCTGCCACCGCCGTCGACGCCACCGTTACCGCCACCACCGACGTCGCCGTTACCGCCGCCGCCACCCACGTCGTCGTTACCGCCACCGCCGTTACCGCCACCGCCGTTGCCGCCACCGCCGTTGCCGTCGCCTGACGACGGTCCGTCGTCGGTTCGGCGTGCTGCGGTTCGCGAGAACCAGTCGCCGCCGCACCGAGCCATGACAGAGCCCGTGCCGCTGCGGCCGTTACCCGCGCCCGTCGAGGAGTTGCTGATCGAGCTGCACGCTTCGCCGCGCCTGGTCGCGCACCTGCGGGCTGTGCACGACGTCGCCTGCGAACTCGTCGAATGGGTCGAGCGGCATCACCCGTCGGTCACTATCGACCGGGACGCGGTGCTGTACGGCGCGGCCACGCACGACATCGGGAAGGTGTTGCACCCCAACGAGTTGTCCGGTCCAGGCTCGGCGCACGAGCCGGCGGGCCACGAGCTGCTGCGAGAGCGCGGGGTCGACGAACGACTGGCTCGGTTCGCACGGACGCACGCCTCGTGGACCGCGCCGGGCATCAGCCTGGAGGAGTTGCTGGTCAGCCTGGCGGACAAGGTGTGGAAGGCCAAGCGCGTCCCGGACCTGGAGCAGCTGGTGACCGAACGGCTGGCGAGAGCCGCGGGCCAGGAGGCGTGGGAGGTGTTCATGGCGCTGGACGACGAGCTTGACCGGATCGCGTCGGGCGCCGATGCGCGGCTGGCGTTCCAGTCGAGCTGGCCGGTTGCGGTGTGAGGCTGGAATTGTGAGATGTGGGGCTGGTGTTGAGGTAGGTGTGGCTGGCGTTGTGAGACGAGGTGCTCGACCCGCGTGCTCCCTCCTTCTGTCGCGGCGAAGATGACCATGGTTTCGTGACATCCACTAGACGGTGTCAGGCGTGGATCAGGACGAGGTTCACTCGTCCGGGTGGCGAAACCGGCCGCGCCACGTAGCGTCTCAACTGTCGAACCTGCCGCACGCGAGGGCCGTTCCAGTGGAGACTCTCCAAGTGCGCGCCCGGTCGCGGCCTGGCCCGACGTCGAGCTCGCCCGAACCGGAGCTCGCGCAGAACCAGAGCTCGCCCGAACCAGAGCTCGCGGACAACGAGAGCTCGCCCAGAACCAGAGCTCCCCGGCAACGAGAGCTCGCCCAGTACGAGAGCATGCCCAAACGAGAGCGGCACAGTCGCGCTCATGAACAGGTAACGGAGTCGTAGTCGTGAACGCGGAGAAGTCCGGCATCGAAGTCGCCGTGGTGACCGGGCTGTCCGGTGCGGGCCGCAGCACCGCGGCCAAGTGCCTGGAGGACCTCGGCTGGTTCGTCGTGGACAACCTGCCCCCGGAACTCATCGCCACCATGGTCGAGCTCGGCGCGCAGGCGCGCGGGGCGATCACCAGGGTCGCGGTCGTCATGGACGTGCGCAGCCGCGCGTTCACCGAGGACCTGGCCTCCATCATCAAGGACCTCGACGCGCGTGGGTACAAGCCGCGCGTGTTGTTCCTCGAGGCCACCGACGCCGTGCTGATCCGGCGCTTCGAGGCGGTGCGGCGCGGTCACCCCATGCAGGGGGACGGGCGGTTGCAGGACGGCATCGAGGCCGAGCGGATCCTGCTGACGCCGCTCAAGCAGGAAGCCGACCTCGTGGTCGACACGTCGGCGTTGAGCATTCATCAGCTGCGGGCCAAGATCGAGGACACGTTCGGCAGCGAGGCGGCCAGCCGGACCAGGGTCACGGTGCTGAGCTTCGGGTACAAGTACGGGCTGCCGATGGACGCCGACCTCGTCATGGACGTGCGGTTCCTGCCGAACCCGTTCTGGATCCCGGAGCTCAGGGAACAGACGGGACTCGATGGTGAGGTGCGCAACTACGTGCTGTCCCAGGAGGGCGCGGACGAGTTCCTTGATCGGTACCACGAGTTGCTCAGGCTCATCGGTGCCGGCTACCGGCGTGAGGGCAAGCGCTACCTGACGCTCGCGATCGGGTGCACCGGTGGCAAGCACCGCAGTGTCGCCCTGAGCGAAGAGCTGGCCGGGCGGCTGGCCAGCGAGGACGGCACGGCCGTGAAGGTCGTGCACAGGGATCTGGGACGTGAGTGACGAAGTTGAAAGCTGTTGCTTTGGGTGGCGGCCACGGGCTGCACGCGACGCTGAGTGCGTTGAGGCAGGTCACCGACGACGTGACGGCCGTGGTGACGGTCGCGGACGACGGAGGGTCTTCGGGGCGGCTCCGGCGTGAGCTCTCCGACCTGCTGCCGCCCGGCGATCTGCGCAAGGCCATGGCGGCGCTGGCGGGGGACGACGAGGCCAGCCGGCGGTGGACGTCGCTGTTCAAGCACCGCTTCGGCGGCACCGGGGCGCTCGCGGGGCACGCGGTCGGCAACCTGGTGATCGCCGGGCTGCTCGAGCAGCTCGGCGACCCCGTGGCGGTGCTCGACCTCACCAGCAGGCTGCTCGGCGTCAAGGGCCGGGTGCTGCCCATGTCGAACGATCCGCTCGACATCGAGGCGGACGTCGTGGGGCTGGACGAGGACGAGACGGACGTGCGGCGGATCCGGGGGCAGGTCGCCATCGCGACCACGCCCGGACTGGTGCAGCGCATCCGGTTGACCGCCCCGAACGGGCGACCTGCCGGCTGTCCGGAAGCAGTACAGGCTGTACTTGAAGCCGATGTCGTGGTATTGGGGCCCGGATCGTGGTTCACCAGCGTCTTGCCGCATCTGCTGGTGCCCGAACTGCACGACGCGCTCGTGCACACGCGGGCCAAGAAGGTGCTCGTGCTCAATCTCGTCCCCCAACCGGGTGAAACCGCTGGTTTCTCTCCGGAGCGGCATTTGGACGTAGTCTGCGAACACGCACCCGAGCTGAAGGTGGACGCGGTGATCGCCGACGTCGACTCGGTCCCCACCCCGGACCGGTTGACGCGAGCCGCCTCGGCACTGGGTGCGCGTACGCATCTGGCCAAGATCGCCGCACCGGACGCCGCAGAGCGGCATGATCCGGAGGCACTTGCCGGTTGCCTGAGGCAAGTGGTCGTGGAGACCGGAGTGGGAGGGACTGGCCAGTGGCGATGACGTCGGCGGTCAAGGACGAGCTGAGCAGGCTCGCGGTATCCAAGACCTGTTGCCGCCGCGCGGAGGTGTCCTCCCTGCTCAGGTTCGCCGGCGGCCTGCACATCGTGTCCGGCCGGGTCGTCGTCGAGGCCGAGCTCGACCTGGGTTCCGCGGCCCGCAGGCTGCTCAAGGAGATCCAGGCGCTCTACGGCCACCACGCCGAGGTCTTCACGATCCAGTCGAACGGCCTGCGCAAGGGCACCCGGTACGTCGTCCGCGTGGTCAAGGACGGCGAGGGCCTCGCGAGGCAGACCGGTCTGCTCGACCCGCGCGGCCGCCCGGTGCGCGGCCTGCCCGCGCCGGTCGTGTCCGGTGGTGTGTGCGACGCCGAAGCCGCGTGGCGCGGTGCGTTCCTGGCGCACGGCTCGCTGACCGAACCCGGTCGCAGCTCGTCGCTGGAGATCACCTGCCCCGGTCCCGAGGCGGCGCTCGCGTTGGTCGGCGCGGCGCGCAGGATGGGCATCTCGTCCAAGTCGCGCGAGGTCCGCGGGGCCGAACGCGTGGTGATAAGGGATGGCGACGCCATCGGGGCGATGCTGACCAAGCTCGGCGCGCACGACAGCGTGATGGCGTGGGAAGAGCGCCGGATGCGGCGTGAGGTCCGCGCGACCGCGAACAGGCTGGCGAACTTCGACGACGCGAACCTGCGCCGTTCGGCCCGTGCGGCCGTCGCGGCGGCCGCACGGGTGGCGCGGGCGTTGGAGATCCTCGGCCCGGAGGCACCGGACCACCTGGCCGCCGCCGGGCAGCTGCGCCTCGCGCACCGCCAGGCGTCGCTGGAGGAGCTGGGCCAGCTGTCGGACCCGCAGATGACCAAGGACGCGGTGGCAGGCCGTATAAGGCGTCTGCTGGCCATGGCGGACAAGCGGGCCAAGGACCTGGGACTGCCGGACACCGAGTCCGCGGTCACGGCGGAGATGCTCGAAGCAGAGGTCTGACACACCGCTCTCGGCCGGCTCGGGGTCAGACCATCCCGAGCCGGCCGAGCAGCGGCGTGGCGAGCGTGCGCGAGTACAGGTTCGTCACGTGGTTGTTGCGGTACACCACGACGTTGCCGACGACGGCCGGGCAGACGTCGTCACGGCAGTACCACGGCGTCAGGTCGACGATCTTGGCGCGGGGGAACCCGGCCGCCGCCTCCACGAGCGGGTCTCCGGCACCGGCGAACGCCTCGGCGCGAGGAGTTCCGCAGGCGGCCACATCACGGCGCTTGCGTTCGAGACAGCGCAGGACCTGGCCGTCCGGTCGGGGCAGGTCCTTGACCACCGCGATCGGGACGTCCGCCGAGGTGAGCGCGGCCAGCATCTCCCGGTAGCCGCGCAGCATGTCCTCGCGGGTGTTCCAGGTCCACTTGAGGTCGCTCTCGTAGGCCTCGCGGCTCATGCCCGACAACACCACGAGGTCCGGCTTGAGCGCCTTCACGCGCTCCAGCACCCCGAGGTTCTGCTCGGAGCAGACGGTGAACGGCCGGCCCGCCTCGGACGGCGGCACCGTGGTGAACGGGCAGCCGTTGCGGGTCATGGCCTTGACCTGCCACCGCCCGCGGCCGGGACCTTCGGCGAAGTCGATCAGCGGGGTGCTGTACTGCGCCGCGTGGGAGTCGCCGAGCAGCACCACGGTCTTCTGCGCGGAGCTCTCACCCCACGAACACGCGTCGGCGGGGTGGGTCAGCAGGAAGACGTGGCATTCGGCGTCGCCGCGGCCGCTGTAGGGGCCGTCCTCGTTCGCCACGGCCGGGTCGGGGACGAGCGGCACGCGCGCGGGGGCGCGCAGCGGGTCGCGGGGGTCGAGCGCCATGGCGCCGGGGTGGTCGGCGTCCAGCACCGAGACGCTCGCGAGGCGCTCCAGCTCGCGCGCGGCGGCGTACCAGGGGACCGAGGCAGCGACCACGGCGACGACCACGAGCGCCGCGCCGAACACGTAGGTGCCACGGCGGCGACCGAACCTGTTGCGGCGGAACGGGTCCTCGACGAACCGCTTGGACACCGCGGCGAGCGCGAGGCTCAGCACCGCGGCGACGAGCATCTCCTTCTTGGACAGCTGCTCGTTGTCGCTCAGTTCGAGCATCACCACGATGACCGGCCAGTGCCACAGGTAGAGGCTGTAGGAGATGTCGCCGACGTAGCGCACGGGCCGGATGCCCAGCAGGCGTCCGAGCAGCGTGTCCGTGGCGATCAGCATGGCCGCCGTGCCGAGCACCGGCACCGCCGCGACCCAGCCCGGGAACTGCAGGTCGGTCGTGTAGTGGACGGCGCTGAACGCCACGGCGGCGAAACCCAGCCAGCCGAGCAGCTCCCGCGCCGCGCGGCCGAGCGACACGCGGTGCAGCACCATCGCGGCCAGTCCGCCGATGCCGAGCTCCCACATGCGGGTCGGCGTCACGAAGTACGCGGCGCCGTGGTCGATGCGGGTGTAGACGACCGAGAACACGAACGACGCGACGGTCACCACGGCGATGACCACCGCCGCGTACCGCACCGTTCGTCCGTCGAACCGGCGGGCGAGTGCGGCGGTCGCGATCAGCAGCAGGGGGATGACCAGGTAGAACTGCTCCTCGACCGCGAGCGACCAGTAGTGCTGGACCGGCGAGGCACCCGCGGTGGCGTGCCCGTAGTCGTTGGACAGCACCGCCAGCAGCCAGTTCTGCGCGTTCAGCGCGGATGCGACGACCTCGCGCATGAACGCGGGCCAGCGCGACTCGGGCAGGAGCAGCACGACCGCGGCGACGACCGCGAGCAGCGTCGCGGTCGCGGCGGGCAGCAGGCGGCGGATGCGGCGCGCGTAGAAGTCGCGCAGACTCACGGTGCCGGAGCGGCGCACCTCGCCGGTCAGCGTGCCGATGATCAGGAAGCCCGAGATGACGAAGAAGACGTCGACGCCGACGAAGCCGCCCGGCAGCCACGACGGCCGCAGGTGGTAGAGCAGCACGATGCCGACGGCGAGGGCGCGCAGGCCCTGGATGTCGCCTCTCAGCGCGTGCTGAGGGCGTCGTGCCGCATCAAGCGCCGGGACTGGCCGCTCGGCGGACATCGTCGCCACAGGTGACTCCTCGTGGAGAGTGCTGCGGAACGGTTCCGCGTTCGAGGCGGGGATGCTAACCCGATCGGTGCAACTGAAGCCCCAGTTGATGACCTATTGTGACCGAGGTGACCTGACCTGCGGTTTTAGTCGATCATGTGGCCTGGCGGCCTGCCCACACGGCGAGCTGGGCCCGCGACCGCAGCCCCAGCTTGGATCGCGCCCGGGTGACGTGCCGGGCGACGGTGTGCGGTGAGATGCCGAGCCGCTGGCCGATCTGCCGGTTCGTCAGCCCCTCCGCCACCAGCGTCGCCACGTGCAGCTCGCGGGCGGAGACCAGTCCGTCGTCCTCGGCGTGCGGGTGCGCGGTCAGGGCGTACGAAATGGCCTGCGCCAACGACATCCGCTCGCCCGTCGACTCGGCGGCGCGCAGCCGCCCGGCCGTGATCCGTTCGCGGCAGACCGCGCGCGCCTCGTCCAGCATGGCCTGCCAGTACGGCTCGGCGCGGAAGTCGTAGCGGGTGCGGACTGCCGAGGCCGACACGAGCAGGGAAAGGGCGCGTTCGTCGTCGGAACCCGCGCCGACCAGGCCCAGCGCGAGCCCCTCCAGGTCGTAGTACTGGTCCATCGGGTGTTCGGAGCCCACTTCGAGGCTCTCGCGGAACAGGTCGACGGCCTCGGTGTGGTTCCTGTGCGCCAGCGCGATCGCGCCCGCGGTGTGCAGGACCGGGTTCAGCATGTGCGGCAGGCCGATCAGGCGGGTCAGCGTCACCGCCTCGCGGACCAGCGGGGCCGCCCGGTCCGCGAAGCCGTGCTGCACCAACGTCCAGCCGTAGGAGTTCAGCAGGATGGCGCGCGCGAGCTTGTCGTCCGATTCGTGCAGGAGCGCGGCGGCCTCGTCGAAGAGTTGCCAGGCCAGTTGCGGGTTGCCGGTGTGGGCCTCGGCGGACGCGAGCACCTCCAGGGCGCGGGCCGTCGTGCCGGGACGGCGCGCGTCGGCGCGTTCGATCGCCAGCGACTCCTCGGCGAACCGGCGGGTCACGTGCCAGCCGCCGCGCACCCGGTGGTGCATCGCCGCCAGCACCGCGAGAACGCTGCGGTACGCCTGCGGCATCGGCCGGGACAGCGCCTGGTGCAGCAGTTCGGTGGGGGCGCCGCGAGGGCCGCGCGGGGTCGAGGTCCAGGCCGTCGCGACGATCGCGAGCGCGTGCCGCGACCAGTCGCCGGTCTGCGCGGTGCGGGTCACGGCCAGGTCGAGCAGGCCGACGTTGCGGTCCAGGCGCAGCACGACGGGCGGCGACGGGAAGAACGACGAGATCTCCGGCTCGACGACCGAACACACCCACTCGACGACACGGTCGGCCACGAGAGAGAGTTCTGCGTACGCGACAGCGCGCTCGTAGCAGTAGAGACGGACCGATTCGAGTTGGCGGAACGTCGTGTGGCCACCGACCCGGTCGACCACCAGCAGCGACTTCTGCTCGAGACCGGTCAGCAGTTCCAGGGCGTCGGGAACACCGCAGACCGCGCTCGCCACCCCGAGGTCGAACGGCACACCCAGCACGGCGAGCCGGCGCGACGCCGCCTGCTCCTCCTCGGACAGCAGGTCGTAGCTCCAGCCGATCGCGGTCCGCAACGTGCGGTGCCGGTCCTCGGCGGCGCGCGGCCCCGCGGTCAGCAACGCGAGGCGGTCGCCCAGCCGGGCGAGGACGTCGGCGGGGGAGAGCACCGTGATGCGCCGCGCGGCCAGTTCGATCGCCAGCGGCATGCCGTCGAGGGCGCGGCACACGGCGACGACGTCGGCGACGTTCGTGGCGTCCACCTCGAACGAGCGGTCCACCGAGACCGCACGGTCGCGGAAGAGGACCACCGCGTCGTAACGCAGGGCCTCGGCCACGTCGGCCTCGACCGGTGGCAGCTCCAGCTCGCCGACCGCGAAGACCTGCTCCCCGGCCAGGCGAAGAGGCTCCCGCGACGTCACCAGGACGCGCAGCCGCGGGCAGCACGCCAGCAGCTCCGACACCACGTCGGCGACGTCCGCCAGCAGGTGCTCGCAGTTGTCCAGCACGAGCAACGGGCGCCGGTGCCGCTCGATCTCGGCGATCACCGCGTCGCGCACCGAGCGGTTCGGCAACGGGTGCGCGCCGACCGCGGTGTAGATCGCCTGGACGGCGTCGGACACCGGCGCCAGCGCCGCCCACCACGTCTGGTCAGCGCGTCTGCTCACGTGCTGGACGGCCAGCCTGGTCTTGCCCGCACCCGCCGGGCCGACCAGCGAGACGAGACGTCTCGTCTCGGTGCGTGCCAGTGAGGCCAGCTCCTCGCGGCGGCCCACGAAGGTGTCCAGCGGCGCAGGGAGAGCAGAGCCGGGCGGAGAGTCGTCGCGTGCGGAGCTGCGTTCGCGGTAGGCGCGCTGACGGCAGGCGTTGGAGCAGTAGCGTCGGCCCGCGACCGCCTCGGGAAGCGGGTTTCCACATGTCACGCAGGCGGCGTTGGCCGTCATGACCATTGACCGTACCGGCGCGTAACGGTCCGTAACACCCGCTGTTTCGGGGTATTGAACGGTCCTTCCGGGCGTCGCCAGGATCGGTCCATGACAGCGCAGAGCAGACCGGCAGACCCGGCGGCGTCGCTCGTGCCGCCCCAGGACCGCCCCGTCGTGGACGAGTGGCTCGCCCGGATCACGGCCGTGGTCGGCAGGGACGCGGAGGAGACCGGTCCGGAGGCTTGCCGCACCGCCGCGGAGGCTGCGGAGGAGCTGAGCGCGTACCTCTGGATGCTCCGCGCGCTGCGCCGCCGAACGGCCTAGTCGGAGCAGGTTTTTCTGGTTCGATCCAGAGATACTCACTATCCCTGTGACCAGGGACGCAGTTCGGCAGATAGGGTGGGCTTGTTCCTACCAAGCTGAACGCAAGGAGTCAGTCGTGACGGTTCGTGTAGGTGTCAACGGTTTCGGTCGCATCGGGCGCAATTTCTTCCGCGCCGTGAGGGCCGGCGGCCACGACATCGAGATCGTCGCGTTCAACGACCTCGGTGACGTCGCCACGATGGCGCACCTGCTGAAGTACGACAGCATCCTCGGTCGTCTGGACGCCGACGTGCAGGTCACCGACGAGGGAATCTCCGTCGACGGCAAGGTCATCAAGGCCCTCGCCGAGCGCAACCCGGGCGCTCTGCCGTGGAAGGACCTCGGCGTCGACGTCGTGGTCGAGTCGACCGGTTTCTTCACCGACGCCACCAAGGCCCGTGCGCACGTGGACGAGGGCGGCGCCAAGAAGGTCATCATCTCCGCGCCGGCCAAGAACGAGGACCTCACCGTCGTCATCGGCGCGAACGAGGAGAAGCTCGACGGTTCGCAGACGATCATCTCGAACGCGTCCTGCACCACGAACTGCCTCGCGCCGCTGGCCAAGGTGCTGAACGACAGCTTCGGCATCGAGCAGGGCCTCATGACCACGATCCACGCGTACACGCAGGACCAGAACCTGCAGGACGCGCCGCACAGCGACCTCCGCCGTGCCCGCGCCGCCGCGCTGAACATCGTCCCGACCTCCACGGGCGCCGCGAAGGCCATCGGCCTGGTGCTGCCGGAGCTCAAGGGCAAGCTCGACGGCTACGCGCTGCGCGTGCCGATCCCCACGGGCTCGGCCACCGACCTGACCGTCACGCTCAAGCGCGAGGCCACCGTCGACGAGATCAACGCCGCGTACAAGGCCGCCGCCGAGGGCCCCCTGGCCGGCATCCTCAAGTACTCGACGGACCCGATCGTGTCGGCCGACATCGTCACCGACCCGCACTCGTGCATCTACGACGCGCCGCTGACCAAGGTCATCGGCAACCAGGTCAAGGTCGTCGGCTGGTACGACAACGAGTGGGGCTACTCCAACCGCCTCGCGGACCTGGTCAAGCTCGTCGCCTCGAAGATCTGAGCAGGGACGGGAAGTCAGTGAAGACTCTCAGCGACCTGCTCGCCGAGGGTGTCGCGGGTCGGCGCGTCCTGGTGCGCGCCGACCTGAACGTCCCCCTCGACGGAGACAAGATCACCGATGACGGCCGCGTGCGCGCGTCGGTGCCGACGATCAAGGCACTCGCCGACGCGGGTGCCCGCGTGATCGTCACCGCTCACCTCGGCCGCCCCAAGGGCGAGCCGGACCCGAAGTTCTCCCTGGCCCCGGCCGCCGCTCGCCTCGGTGAGCTGCTCGGCACCGAGGTCGCGCTCGCGAGCGACCTGGTCGGCCCGTCCGCCACGTCCGTGGTCGGCGCGCTCACCGACGGTGGCGTCGTGATGCTGGAGAACGTCCGCTTCGACGCCCGCGAGACCTCGAAGGACGACGCGGAGCGTGCGGCACTGGCGGACGAGCTCGCGGCCTTCGCGGACGCGTTCGTGTCCGACGGCTTCGGTGTCGTGCACCGCAAGCAGGCCTCGGTCTACGACGTGGCGCAGAAGCTGCCCGCGTACGTCGGCGGTCTCGTCGAGGCCGAGCTCAAGGTCCTCAAGAAGCTCACCGACGACCTGGAGCGCCCGTACGTCGTGGTGCTCGGCGGCGCGAAGGTGTCCGACAAGCTCGGCGTCATCGCGAACCTGCTGGCCAAGGTCGACCGGCTGCTCATCGGCGGCGGCATGGCGTACACGTTCCTCAAGGCCCAGGGCCACGAGGTCGGCACGTCGCTGCTGCAGGAGGACCAGCTCGACCAGGTGAAGGGCTTCCTCACCGAGGCCGAGAAGCGCGGCGTCGAGCTCGTGCTGCCGGTCGACGTGCTGGTCACGGCCGAGTTCGGCAACGTCGAGCACGACGTCGTCGGCACCGACTCGATCCCCGCGGACAAGATGGGCCTCGACATCGGCCCGAAGTCGCGCGAGCTGTTCGCGTCGAAGCTCGCCGACGCCAGGACCGTGTTCTGGAACGGCCCGATGGGCGTCTTCGAGATCGAGACCTACGCCGGCGGCACCCGTGCCGTCGCCGAGGCGCTCGTGAAGTCCGACGCGTTCACCGTCGTCGGTGGCGGCGACTCGGCTGCCGCGGTGCGTGCGCTGGGCCTGCCCGAGGACGGCTTCTCGCACATCTCCACCGGTGGTGGCGCGTCCCTGGAGTTCCTTGAAGGCAAGGAACTCCCCGGCATCAGCGTTTTGGAGTCCTGATGGCAGCCCGTCTCCCGCTCATTGCGGGCAACTGGAAGATGAACCTCAACCACCTCGAGGCCATCGGCCTCGTGCAGAAGATCGCTTTCTCCCTCCCGGAGAAGTACTTCGCCAAGGTCGAGGTCGCCGTTCTTCCCCCGTTCGTCGACATCCGCAGCATCCAGACGCTGGTCGACGGCGACAAGCTGCTGCTCAAGTACGGCGCGCAGGACATCTCGCAGCACGACTCGGGCGCCTACACCGGTGAGGTGTCGGGCCCGATGCTCGCGAAGCTCGGCTGCGACTACGTCGTCGTCGGGCACTCCGAGCGGCGCGAGTACCACGGCGAGACGGACGCCATCGTCAACGCCAAGGTCAAGGCCGCGCTGAAGGTCGAGGTCACCCCGATCTTCTGCTTCGGTGAGAAGCTCGACGTCCGCGAGGCCAAGGGTCACCTGGAGCTGGTGCGCCAGCAGCTGGAGGGCGGCCTGAAGGGCTTCACGGCCGAGCAGGTCGCCAAGATCGTGTTCGCCTACGAGCCCGTGTGGGCCATCGGCACCGGTCGCACCGCGTCGTCCGCAGACGCGCAGGAGGTGTGCTCGCTGGTCCGCTCGTTCGTGGCGGAGAAGTACGGCGAGGAGACCGCGGCGGTCGTCCGGGTGCTCTACGGCGGTTCGGTCAAGTCGTCGAACATCAGTGAGCTCATCGGGCAGAAGGACATCGACGGCGCCCTTGTGGGCGGTGCCAGCCTTCAGGCCGACGAATTCACCAAGCTGTGCGCATTGGCTGCCGGCGGGCCTCTACCCTAAGTTGATCTGGATAAACCACTAACCCCACTGGTTGCACACGTTCGGCAGTCGAACAGGTACTCTGTGGCGTCGGCTGCCTGACAGCGAGGAAGAAATGATCCTGTTCCTGCAGATCCTGTTGATCGTCTCCAGCGTGCTCCTGGTGCTGCTCGTGCTCTTGCACCGCGGCCGTGGTGGCGGCCTTTCTTCGCTGTTCGGCGGCGGTATGCAGTCGAGTCTGTCCGGTTCCTCCGTCGTCGAGAAGAACCTCGACCGCCTGACGCTCTTCGTCGGCGCGGTCTGGGTCATCGCCATCGTGGGCATCGGGCTGCTGATCAAGCTCCCCGGAGCCTGATCAACCGTTCAGCGGCAGAAGCCTTCAGGGGCTTGGGGTAACCACTTGGTGGGGGTGTAACGGTCGATGTCCGGTGGTAACGCGATTCGCGGTACCCGCGTCGGCGCAGGCCCGATGGGCGAATCGGAGCGCGGCGAGTCCGCGCCTCGTCGTCGGGTGTCGTACTGGTGCGCGAACGGTCACGAGTCCCGGCCTTCCTTCGCGGTCGACGCGGAGGTTCCGGAGAACTGGGACTGCCCGCGCTGCGGCCTGCCGGCAGGTCGTGACGAGCAGACGCCACCCGCGCCTCCGCGCAACGAGCCGTACAAGACGCACCTTGCGTACGTGAAGGAGCGGCGCTCCGACGCGGACGGTGAGGCGATCCTCGAAGAGGCTCTCGCCAAGCTGCGCCGCCAGCGCGAAGAGCCGTAGGGCTCAGATCTTCGGTGATCACGCGAAAGGCCTCCTCTACTGCGGAGAGGGGGCCTTTCGCGTTCCCCGGTTATCGCCTCAGGCCGGAGAACTGACGGCGCAGCATCGCGGCACCCACGAGCAGGAAGAACAACAGCACCACGAGCGTGCTGGTCGTGCCTTGGGACGAGCTCGACAGCGTCACGTCCACGTTGCCCACGAGCACGATGCCGCACTCCGCGCGCACCTTGTGGCGGCCGGGCTCGATGTTCGCGAACCTCACCGGCGAGCGGAACTCGCCGTTCTCGTCGGCCGTGGTCCTGCCGACGTCCTGGCCCAGCGACTTCAGCGTCACGCTCGCGCCCTTGGGGCAGCCGGTGCCGGTCGCGGTCAGGTCGTCACCGGGCTGGATGTTGTCCTTGTCGAGGACGAGGACGCCGTCACCGGGGTTGGTCAGCGCGTCGGTCGTGGAGGAGGACGACGGGGTCGACGAGTCCGTGGTGGTGGTGGTCGTCGTCGTGGTCGTCACCGGGGGAGTCGTGGTGGTCGTGATGACCGGGGGACGGGTCGTCACGGGCGGGTTGGTGACCGGCGGGTTCGTCACCGGGGGCCTGGTGGTGACGGGCGGCTGAGTCGTTGTGGTGGTCGGCGGGACGCGGACGGTGAACGTCGTGGTCGCCGCGCCGGCCTGGCACGAGGTCGCCTGGACGGTCACCCGGTGACCACCGGCTGTGGCGTTCGCCGGAACCGTTGCCGAACCGGAACCCGTCCCGCGACCACCACCGGTACCGCTGCCCACTACGGTCTTGCCGTCCCAGAGGACGCGCATTGCGAAGTTCGTGCAGTCCGGATCGAAGTAGATCCCGGTCCACGCGACCTTGAAAGCCGTACCTGGGGCGCCGACGCTCGGGTTCGCCGAGAGCACCGGCGGCTGCTGGGCCACGGCCGGTGTGGTGCTCAGCACCGTAACACCGGCCATGATGGCCACGAGTAAGCCTAAAGACCGCATTCCCT
This sequence comes from Lentzea kristufekii, assembly GCF_033949925.1. Taxonomy (NCBI): domain Bacteria; kingdom Bacillati; phylum Actinomycetota; class Actinomycetes; order Pseudonocardiales; family Pseudonocardiaceae; genus Lentzea; species Lentzea kristufekii. The sequence goes on along the minus strand of NZ_JAXAVV010000015.1, from coordinate 72,388 downwards.
CTCCCCGGATCAGAACCTAAGGTGCGCTAGTGAGACGTCGCATGGCCGGTGCAGGTTTACTGCTGTGGTGCGGAATTATGCTGCTTCCCTCGGCGGCCTTCGCACAGGACGGGTCTGTGATCCTCGAGGCCGATGTGGACGGTAGGCCGGTTGGAGTAGGGAACCTGGTGCTGGACCCGTCGCAGACCGCCAAGGTCTCGGTCACGGTCCGCAACAACACGGACACCCTCCAGCGCGTGAAGACCGTCCGGATCAGCGGCACCGCGCTGGCGTTGACCTTCTTCGCTTACGACACAACGGTTCCGTTCGACGTGCCGGCGAGGTCCTCGGAGACCCGGTCGTTCCCGCTGGAGCCGACCGATCTCGGCTCGCAGGCGATCGGTCTCCTTCCGGTCACGGTCGAGGTCATCGACGTCCAGCGGGAGAGCATCGCGTCCGTCGAGACGACCGGGGACGTCAGGGGCTCGCTCTGGTCGGTCTACGGGGCGTTCGGGCTGGGCGTGCTCGTGCTGACGGCGTTGTCGTGGGCGGGCGCCCTGATCGCACTGGCGCGCAGGCGGCTGCCCGCGAACCGGTGGCAGCGGGCCATGCGGTTCCTGCCCGCCGGCATCGGGACCGGGCTGATCGCGGTGATCTCGCTGTCGGTGCTGCGGCTGGTGGCGCCGTCGCCCACCGCCGAGATCCCGTTCATCGTCGGCGCCGCGGCGGCCGCGTTCGTTCTTGGCTACGTGACACCGCATCCGGGCGAGAAGCCACCGTCCTCAATGGATGCGGATACCGTGAGGATCCAACGGTGACTCTGTCCAGTGTGGTCGCCGCCCTGCCGCAGTACGCCGTCGGCGACCAGATCGGCGAGGGCGGCATGGGTGTCGTCTACGGCGGTGTGCACCGTCAGCTGGGGCGTCCCGTGGCGATCAAACGGCTGCCGCACGCCGTGGCCGAAGACCCGCGGATGAGCGAGCGCTTCGAGCACGAGGCGCGGTTGCTGGCGCGCCTCGACCACCCGCACATCGTCCCGGTCTACGACTACGTCCGGCAGCAGGGCGAGCACCTGCTGGTGATGGAGCGCCTCGACGGCGGCACGGTCTGGTCGCGGTTCTCCGGTGACGGCCTGACCGCGCAGCAGTCGTGCGGCATCGTGCTGGCGGCGCTGTCCGGGCTGCACGCGGCGCACGAGGCCGGCGTGCTGCACCTCGACGTGAAGCCGAAGAACCTGCTCTTCACCTCGAACGGCGTGGTGAAGGTGGCCGACTTCGGCATCTCGCAGGTGGTGTCGGAGGGCGCGACGCTCGTGACGCACGGTGGCGCGGTGCTCGGCACGCCCGCCTACATCGCCCCGGAACAGGCGATGGGCAACGCCCTGTCGCCCGCGGCCGACGTCTACGCGACCGGCACGATGCTGTACGAACTGCTCTGCGGCGACCTGCCGTTCGAACGCGGTGGCGGCCCGATCGCGATGATCCAGAAGCGGGTGTTCCAGGACCCGCGGCCGTTGCCGAACGTGCCGGAACCCCTGGCCGGCGTGGTGATGCGCAGCATCGCGCGGGAGCCCGACGCGCGCTACCGCAACGCCGAGACGTTCGCGATCGACCTCGCTGGTGCGGCGGGCCACCTGTTCGGTCCCGACTGGCTCGTGCGCCTGGGCATCCCCGTGCACCTCGCACCGCAGGTGTCGGCGTCGTCCACCCGTCCGTCGCTGCGGCCCGTGCCGGAACGCGAGACGGTCACGCTCACGGGACAGCGGATCCGGGCCACGCTGGTCGACCCGATCCCCGCCGCGCGCCTCAGCGGCAGCAGCACGCTGGTGCCGGCCTCGCAGGTGATCAAGCCGCCGTCGACGCCGTGGGCGTTGTGGCTGGTGGCCGCCCTCGCGTTGATCGCGATGGCCGTGGTGCCGTTCGTGGCGACCGGCACCCCGCCCGCGACGACCGTCACGATGGACCTCGCGGACCCCGTGAACGTCGAAGGCACTCATCTCGTCGTGACGGCGGCCGGGGTTCCGCTCGCGGACGTGCCGCAGCGCGGGCCCGAGGGCTTCGTGCTGCCGGGCGCGGCGAGGTGGATCATCGGGGGCGTCGTGACGGCCCAGGTCGACGAGCAGCCGCCGTTCCTGCTGGAGTCCAGCCAGACGCCGTGGCTGAGCCTCATGGGCACCGGCTCGGCGTTGCTGCTGCTGTTCACGTTCGCGTACCTGGAGTCGAACCTGCGGGCGTTGCGGCGGCGGCAGACCGGCATGGCCGCGGTGATCGCGTCCGTGCCGCTCGGTCTCGGTCTCGGGCTGTCCGTGTGGCTGCTGGTGTCGGTGTTGCTCAAGCACGAGCCGACGATGTCCATCGCGCTCACCTGCGGTGTGCTCGGCGCGGCGGCGGCGTTGAGCGCGTCACTGGCCTCCAAGCGGGCCTGACCGCGTTCGAACGCGACAATCCGACCCCTGGCGGGCGTTCTCGAAGAAGCAGTGCTTCTGGTCGAGCAACCAGTCAGGGGGAACGATGATCAGTCGGAAGGTGTTGCTGAAGGCCGCCGCCGGTGCCGCGGCGCTGGCGAGCATCGGGGGCGGCACGGCGGCAGCGGCGCCGCGCAAGCGTGGCGGCGTCTGCTACGACACCGGCGTGCTGCACGCGGCAGGGGAACCGCTGAGCCGGGTGCGCTGGAGCCGTCCGCAGCTGGAACGGGAGATCCGGCTGATCGCGGACGACCTGCGCTGCCCCTCGATCACCGCGTTCGGCAGCGACCTCGGCCGCCTCGCCGAGACGACGGACGCGGCGGTGCGCCGCGGCATGAGGGTCTTCGTGCAGCCGAGGCTCTACGACCACCCCCAGGAGCAGGTCCTGGAGCACCTGGCGGAGGCCGCACGCACGGCGGAGCGGAAGCGGCACGGCGACGACATCACGTTCGTCACCGGCTGCGAGCACTTCCTCTTCACGCCGGGCATCATCCCCGGCGACACGTTCCTCGACCGGATCGCGCACATGCCGTCGATCACGGACTGGCCCGCGGTCGTCCGGCGCTTCCGCGAGTTCGTGGTGAAGGCCGTCGAGGTGGCGCGCCGGGAGTTCCGGGGCCGCATCACCTACGGCGCGGCGGCGGGCGCGGACGCGGAGTGGACCGACTGGTCGTTGTTCGACCTCGTCGGTCTGGACTACTACACGCACTTCGACACCGATGCCGAGTACGCCGCTGACCTGGGCAGATATCGGCGCTGGGGCAAGCCGCTGATGATCCTGGAACACGGCTGCTGCACCTTCACGGGCGCGGCGAAGGCCGGCGGGATGGGCTGGGACGTCGTCGACCACGAGGCCGACCCGCCCGTGATCAAGCCCGGCTTCGAGCGGAACGAACGCGAGCAGGCCGACCACATCGCCCGGATGCTGCGCGTGTTCGGCGCACAGCCCGATGTCGAGGGATCACACCTGTACTCGGTCATCTCACCGGACTCGCCGCACAACCCGACGTGCCGCGACCGTGACTACGACATGGCCTCGTACAGCCTGTTGCGCACGATCCGTGAGCGGTTCGACGACGAGAACTCGCCCTACCGCCTGGAGCCCAAGAAGTCGTTCCACGCTTTCCAGCGCTTCAATCGGTGATGACGCGTTCCCTCGGGAACGTCGCCGACACCAGGAAGCCGCCGTCCTCGGTCGGTCCCGCCGAGAACTCGCCACCGAGCAACGTGGCGCGCTCGCGCAGGCCGACCAGGCCGTGACCTCCGCTGGGCAGCGTCGACGACGGGCTGGACGCGGCGGTGTTGCGCACCTCGACCAGCACGTTGTCGTCGTACTGGGCGTCGATGAACACCGTCGCGCTCGCGCCCACGGCGTGCTTGCGGATGTTCGTCAGGGCCTCCTGCACCGTCCGGTAGACGGCGCCGGACACCGGTGCGGAGAGGTCCTCGACGGGGCCCTTGAGCTGGATGGTGACCTCGAAGCCCGCGTCGGCGGCCAGTTCCGGCAGCTCGTCGAGGCTCGGCTGGTTGTCGTCCGTGGTGCGCAGGACGGACACGAGCTGACGCAGTTCGTCGAGCGTGCGCGTCGACAACATGCGGATGGTGCTGGCGACCTGCTTGTGCTCGACGTCGGCCACGGCCATGCGGAGCGCGCCTGCCTGCATCGCGATGAGACTGACCTGGTGCGACACGACGTCGTGCATCTCGCGGGCGAGCTTTGCCCGTTCGTCGGCACGGATGGCGTGCGCGTGGAGCACGCGCTCTCTCTCGCGTGACTCGGCCAGTTCGGAGATGCGGTCGGAGAGTTCCTGACGCGCGTGCACCAGCAGGCCGATCGCGATCGGCAGGCCCGCCACCAGGAAGCCGTAGATCGCCGAGTGGAAGTGTCCTGACGCGGGCCGTTCGATCAGCTCCTCGAACGGCCAGGCGACGAACCGGCAGAGCCACACCAGCGCGGCCGCGAGGCCCGTCTGCCAGCCGCCGATGTAGCGGCGGGCGACCGTGTAGAGGGCGATCATCGCGGCGAGCTGTGACCAGCCGACGAAGAAGCCGGGGATGGTCAGGACCAGCGTGAGGAACGGGAACCGGCGGCGCAGGACCAGCGCGCCGACGGCGAGCCAGTTCAGCCACAGCTGGTAGTTCTCGATCGGCGGGAGGTCCGTGATCGGGTCGGCTTCGAGCCACAACCCGTACAGCCAGACGTCGAGCGCGGCGAAGAAGAGCAACGCGAGGTCGGCGAGGACCTGACGGTAGTCACCGCTGAGCGGCCAGCGCGAACCGGCCGCGGTCGTCGCCGGCCGTCTGGCCGGGAGCAGTGTCGTGGTCAGTATCCGACCTCCCCTGTGAGCCTTGCGATCCTCACCGTACTGCGCGTATGCGGCGGATGGCATTGGCTGCCCCTTTACCCCGACCTGCCCCGTCATGGGGGTAAGACGTCGTCACACGCGAATCTGTACGGCTGTCGGCTCACATATGTGCTACCGCACACGCTCGTGCGAGCGCGTGCGGTAGTCACAGCACTACTAGGGGCATGTCTTCCAGCTGAATCGGTAGGTCGTGTCGATGGCACCGTCCGTGGAGTCCATCGACGCGAAGCTGGTCGTCGTGGCCGTGTTGGACGAGCCGGGGTAGACGCGGAGCTCGGTGTTGATGTTGAAGTTCCGCTTCTCGCCGCACGGGGAGTAGACGATCGCGGCGAGCTCGGTCTGGTCGGTGGCCTGCCAGTCGTCGCTGTGCGGACCGTTGTACCGGTGTGAGGCCGAGTCGTTCTGCGACATGCCCTGGAAGTAGTAGTTGGCCTTCTGGATGGCGTACGCCCCGCGTTCCAGGTGGGCGAACCCTCTGTAGTCGGCCTGGGCGATGCCGTAGGTGAAGCCCTGCGGGACGTTGACTCTCAGGTTGAGCTGGCAGTTCTTGCGGAAGTCGGTCGGCCGTGCGCCGACGCCGACCTGGGCCAGGTAGTCGCTGTAGGTGACGGTGAACGCCTTGTTGTCCTCGGACACCGCGACGGCAGCCGTGCCCGCCGGGCAACCCGAGCCGTTGACCGTGACGATGTCGATGGTGATGTGGTCGGGCGGCGGCGTCTCGTTGGGCGCGCCGGGCGGGATGATGATGGCCGAGGTCAGCAGGGCAGCGGCAACCGCGTTGAGCATGAGGCACCTTTCCGAACGCATCTCGCGGGGAGGGTGGCGGCGGTTGGACTTCGGTGGCGGCGGCCTTTTTCAGAAAATCAGCAGCGCTTCCACGAGAAGTGGTGCAGGGTGCGCACTTCTCCGCGCTGGTAGTCCATCGTCATCAAACTGTTCCCATTGGTGTCCGAGGTACCCTTGTCGACCCGCAGGGCGCTGTTGACGTTGAGATTCTTCTTCTCGCCGCAGGGTGCCCAGACGATCTCGGAGAACTCGGTTCGATGAGTGATCGACCAGTTGTCGTCGAACGGCCCGTTGAACGTGTGCTTCCACGTGGTGGTGGCCGATTGACCTTGGAAGTAGTAATTCACCGACTGGTACCCGATGGCGCCGGGCTTGATGTGCCCGTAGCCGCCGTAGGTCGCTTCCGCGATGCCGTACGAGAAGCCTTGCGGGACGTTGACCTGCAGCGTCAGTTGGCAGTTCTTCCGGAAGTCGGTCGCACCGGCACCCTTGCCCGCCTGGGCGAGGTAGTCGCTGTAGATCACCCAGAACGAGGTGTTGTCCGGTGAGACGATCACTTCGGCGGTGCCGTGCTTGCACCCGGAACCGTTCACCGTCACGACGTCGATCGTCACGCGCTCCGAGGGAATCGTCGAGGCGTGTGCGGGTGCTGACGACAATGTGAACAGCACGGCCAGAGCGGCTGCTGCCGTCGCTTTACGCATGAAGTTGGCCTTTCCTGGTGCCTCTTTCTCAGCGTGGAGCGGCAGCGGTGCCGCGAAGGTTAGCGCAGAGCCTCAACCAATGGTGTGATCCAAATGGCCCAGGTCACACTGATGGAGCAGTTCGTGAAGAATTGCCGAAAACAGACGGCGACCTGGTGCTGAGCACACGAATAGTTTCCGGCATACTTGCCCGCATGTCGCTGGCTGGGCTGGTGCTCGTCGTCGAGGACGAGGACGCCGTGCGTAGGTACACCGTGAGCCTGCTCGAGGAGCTGGGCTTCACCGTTCTGCAGGCCATCGACGGCATCGAGGCGATCGAGGTCCTGCGCGGGCGGTCCACCGAGATCGACGTGATGCTGCTCGACCACAGCATGCCGGGCCTGTCCGGCGAGGAGGTGCTCGCGGAGCTGAAGCGCGAGGGCCTGACCGTGCCGGTGGTGCTGACCAGCGGCTACGACCGCACATCGCTGGAGCGGCGGTTCGTGGGGCACGAGATCGCCGGCTACCTGCAGAAGCCGTTCCGGCTGGAGACGCTCGACGAGACGATCCGCGCCGTGCTCGCCGACCGCGCTCAGGCTTCCTGAAGCACCTCGCGGACGCGTTCGAGCAGCACGGACTCCACGTACGGCTTGGTGATCAGCACCTCGTCGTCGAGGACCTCGTCGGTCGTGTAGCCCGACATGTAGATCACGGCGGGCGCGGCACCGGTCGAGCGCAGCAGCCGGACGAGCTCGGGGCCGCCCATCTTCGGCATCACGACGTCGGTGAGCACGAGGTCGATGGTGCTGCGGTGCGCGGTGGCGAGCTGCAGCGCCTCCTGGCCGTCGCCCGCCTCGATCACCGCGTAACCCGCGATCTCCAGCGAGCGCCGGGTCATGACCCGCACCTGCGCGTCGTCCTCCACGAGCAGCACGGTGCCGGCACCCTGGTGCGCCGTGGGGCGGCGCGCACACGGCGCTTCGGGCCTGCCGTCGCGTTCGTGCGGCACGGGCAGATAGACCTCCACGGTCGTGCCCTCGCCCAGTGCGCTCTTCAGTTCGATCTGCCCGCCGGACTGCTGCACGATGCCGAACACCGTGGACAGGCCGAGACCCGTGCCCTTGCCGACCGGCTTGGTGGTGAAGTACGGCTCGAACACCTGCGCCTGCACGTCCGGGGCCATGCCGGCACCGGTGTCCTGGACGCGCATGACGACGTACTCGCCGGGCCGCACGCCGACGATCCGGCCGGTGTCACCGCTGCCGAGCGTCCTGCTCGCGATCGAGATCTTCAGCGTGCCGCCGTCGGGCATGGCGTCGCGGGAGTTGACCGCGAGGTTGAACAGGATCTGCTCCACCTGGCCCGCGTCCGCCCACACCTGGGCGACGCCGTCGGGCAGGTGCATCTCCAGTTCGATGTGGTCGCCGACGAGGGTGCGCAGCATCGAGTGGACCTGGGTGAGGTTGTGCTTGAGGTCCAGGGACTCCGGGTGCAGGACCTGCTGGCGGGTGAACGCGAGCAGCTGCCTCGTCAGGTTCGCGGCCCGTTCACCGGCGTGCCTGATGTCCTCGATCGCCGTGCGCCTCGGATCGTCCTGAAGGGTGCGCCGCAGCAGCATCTCGCTGTTGCCGTTCACGACCGTGAGGATGTTGTTGAAGTCGTGCGCGATGCCACCGGTCAACCGGCCGATGGCCTCCATCTTCTGTGCGTGCCGCAACTGCGCCTCGGTCTCGCCGACGCGTTCTTCGAGCCGTGCGCGTGCGTCCTTCAGCTCCTGCATCAGCCTGATGCTGCGCAACGCGCTGCTGAGCTGCTGCTGCACGGCCTCGTAGATCCAGCCGGGCTCCGGGCCCTCCTCGAAGAGCACGTACCCGAGGTGGTCCTCGTCGGTGTGGAGCGGGGCGATCAGGGCGTTGAACGGGGTGTTCCGCCGGAACTGGTACGGCGTCAGGTTGATGGTGGGGAACGGGGTGTCCGGCGGGATCCTGAGTTCACCGTGCTCATAGCGGACGAGCGCGCGCGCCGTGCCTGGAGTGTCGTACGCCATGATGTGGCAGCCGGGGATGCCGAGACGGGGGAGTTCTTCGGCCAGCGCGGTCGTCAGCTCGTCCACGTCCCGTGACGCGATGAGCCGTTGCCCTGCTTCACGCACCGTCTGGTCGTGACGCTCGTGCGACAGGTACTTGAACCGTGCGTCCGCGGCGAACGCATCGCCCAGAAGCAACTGCACGCGCAGCCACAGGTCGTTGATGATCGTCGCGTCGCTGATGCGGGCCGTCACGAACCGATGCAGGTCGAACAGCGGTGGCCACCACTGCGCCGGTTCGCACCCGGCGCGCGCACTCCCGCGGATGTACTCCGCCAGCAGTTTCAGGAACTCCGCGCCCTCGACCTCGCCGCGGCCTGCCGCCATGAGCTCGACGACCAACTGCTCGGCCCACCCGTCCGGGAGCGTCGCGGCGGACTGCCCGAGCGAGTCGCGCAGGTGGTCGGCCACGGTGGCCGCGGTCGCGGACTCGTTGATGCTCAGCCGGTCGTGCGCGGGCGCGTGGTCGCCGAGCCCGGACGGCAGGCAGCCGCACGACCGGCGCACGATCAGCTCGGTCGGCATGGTCTGCCGCTGGCGCGTGGGCTCGCCCTTCACCAGTGCCACCGCGAGTTCGGCCGCCCGGAACCCCATCTCGTGGAACGGCGCCCTGACGGTGGTGAACGCGGGCGTCGCCGCGTCGGCGTGCAGCTCGCGCCGCACCCTCGACGCCAGGCTTCCCGCGCTGTGACCGAGGTCGTGCGTGCGGACGTTCGTGTGGTTGCCGTACCCGACGACGGCGACGTCCTCCGGTGTGCGGAAACCCAGCTCCTCCAGCGCGGACACGACCCCGATCGCGTAGTCGTCGTTCGCGGCGGCGATGGCGTCCGGTGGTTCCTCGATCCGCGCGAGCAGCTTGCGCACGGCCTCGGCGGCGCGGTTGGGTTCCCAGATGAACGAACCCGGCATCGTGACCAGTGCGGGATCGAACGGGATTCCGTGGTTGCGCAACGAATCCGCGTAGCCCAGGAACCGCTCTCGGGCGCCCACATGCGTTTGCGGCCCTCGGACGAACGCGATCCTGCGCTTGCCGTGCACCTCGATGAGGTGGTCGACGGCCTGCTTCATGCCGTCACGGTTGTCCATCAGAATCGTTGGCCACTGGGCAAGGCTTGTCTCGACACTCACGATGGGCATGGGCGCGTACCGCTTCACGTACTCCTGCATGCCCTCGGAGCCGATGAGCTGTCCCACGCGCGTAGTCCACACCACGAGCGCATCGATGCGGTTCGGCGAAATGAGGTCGTAAACCGTGTTCGCACGACGCTTGAGCGGATCCGGATGATCCAGTTCACTGCCCACGAAGCACACGAGGTCGCACCCGAGCCGCTGGGCCCCGTCGCTGACACCACGCCACTGCTCGCCCGCGAGCTCGATGAGCGGGCCAGCGGTGATCATCCCGATGGTGGGACGTCGCTTCGCACTGCCGTTTGCCACAAAACCCCCGCTACTCAACGCGATTGGGGATGATACGCGTTGTCGGGGGGAATGCCTGCCGTGTTACCAGGGAGATTGGTGAACGCTGTACTGGAGGGCCTGGCGTCGAACCCCGCGCTGCCCCGGCCTCTGCTCGACCGCCTGGTCACCCGCCCCGGCCTGGCCGCCGAACTGGCCGATCGCGCAGATCTGACCGCGGAACACGTGCGCGCGCTGCTCGCGCACGGCGACTCCTCAGCCGTGTACCGGCTGCTGGAGAACGGGATGGTCGATCCGGCGGACGTACCGATCGTGGACGAATCGGTGGCCCTGGTGCTGACCGGACGGGCCGACGCCGATCCCGCGCTGGCCCGCGCCCTCGCGTTCCACCCGGACCCCTCCGTCCGCGCGAGTCTGCCCGAACGGGCCTGTTCCCTGCCCGCCGACGTGGTCGCCCTCCTGGCCCGCGACCCCGATCCGGAGGTGGTCGCCGAACTGGTGCTGTTCCACGCGCTGCCGCCCGCCCTGGCCACGTCGCTGAGCCGCCACCCGAGCCCCGGCGTGCTGCGCGCACTGGCTTCCAGCCCGCACACACCCGCGTCGGTGCTGGTGCGGCTCCAGCCCGACGGCCTGGTCCGCGAACTGGCGGCCAACCCCGCGACCCCGCCCGGCGTGGCGGCGAACCTGTTGCCGCACCACGCGTCCCGCTACTTCCTGGCCGGACGCCCCGACCTGCCACCCGGCGTCTACGAACAGCTCGCCTCGGAACTCGAACCCGGCATCCTGTCGCAACTCGCCGAGAACCCCGCCGTCCCCGTCCCGGTCCTGCGCCAGCTCACCGGAACCCGTGCCCTGCGCCGCGTGCTCCTGCGCAACCCGGCGATCCCGCTGGACCTCCTGGAGGAACTGGCCCCGGCCGCGCGCATCGGCCCCGATCCGGTGCCCCGCATCGCTTCCGCTTCCCCCGAGGAACTCCGGGCCTTGGCCGCGTCGCCCGTCATGCAGGTGCGCATGATGGTGGCGGCGCGTGCCGACCTGCCGCCGGACCTCTTCGCCGGCCTGGTGCGGGCCGACGATCCGGGCGTCGCCGCCGCCGTGGCCGTCCATCCCCTGGTGACGGTGCCGCAGCTGTGGGAACTGGCTTCGCGGCACGGGCCCCGCCTGTACCCGCGGATCGCGCGCAATCCGTTGTGCCCCGCGGAGTTGTTGCACCACATGGCTTTGCGGGCTGCTTCCGTGGCGAAGACCTGGCGGGCCGTCGCCCGGCACCCGCACGCTTCGGGGGAGACCTTGTTGCTGTGCTTGGAGTACGCCCAGGCCCGGCACTTCGCGGCCGCTCATCCGCACCTGCCGGTGCCGATGATCCTGGAGTTGCTGGGGAGTGAGTTCACGGCCGGGGCCGCGGCGGCGAACCCGTCGTTGCCGGTGCGGGTGATGGAGGAACTCGTGGACGGGAGCGGGGAGTGAGCGGCTACCACCACTTGATCGGGTCGGTCTGCTCCTTGCGCACCGCGTACCCGTTGGTCGCGTAGAGCTCCCGCGCGTGCAGCGGTGCGCCGCGGTCTTCAGCAGTGAATGCAGGCAGACGCAGGGCAGGGCCCCGCCCTCCGCGCCGAGATCAGAACCTCAAGGTCTCGCGGTTGACCTGCCAGGGTGCCGGTGCGTCTTCCGTTGCCACCTCACAGATGTACGACTCGGCCCTCTCGCCGTGAGTCGTCCGGCGAACCACACTGGGCAGGACGGGCGACTCGGCTGGACACAAACGGGATCCCGCTGCAAACCTGGGGCGGCGAGGTGATGCCGGTGCACCGGGCTCGACGACGCTTCGACCTGTCCGCCGTGGCCGAGCTGCTGCTCGGGGTCCCCACGGTGCTGAGCAGCCTGCTGATCGTCGGCCTCGTCGGCAAGGCGCTGACACCGGGGACGCTGTGGCTGTTGCCGGTGGTGTGGCTGGTGTCCGGGGTGATCGTGTTCGTGCCGGCCACCGACAAGGTGCTGGCGGTCGTGGCCCATCGGCTGCGCAGGCCGACGCCGACCGAGAGCGACCTGCTGAAGCCGTTGCTGGACGAGGTGTGCGGTGCGGCCGGGGTGGATCCGCGGAGGTTCTGGCTGCGGATCCAGAACTCCAGGGAGATCAACGCGATGGCGGTCGGCGGGCACGTCGTCGGGGTCTCGACGGCGGCGCTGCGGTTGCCAGGGCCTCAGCTCGAAGCGGTGCTGGCGCACGAGGTCGGGCACCACCTGGCCGGGCACACGAAGATCTCGTTGCTGCGGTGGTGGTACGAGCTGCCGGCGCGGTGGACCGTGTGGCTGGTCGTCATGGCCGGTGTGGTCATCCACGCGGTGGGGAGTGCGATCGGCACTTCGGGGGCCAGGGCCATCAGCATCGCGCTCGTCGTGGTTCTCGCGGCGGCGGCGCTCGTGGTGAGTCCGTGGCTGGTGCTGGTGCCGGTGGTCGCGCCGTTGCTGGCGCTGTCGAGCCGGCGGGCGGAGCTGCACGCGGACCGGGTCGCGGCCGAGCTCGGGTACGGGCCGTTGCTGCTGGAGGTGTTGCAGCGGTGGGTGAAGGAGGGGCACGACGAGCAACGGGCCAGGGCCGGCCTGCGGTCGCGGATGCTGGCCTCGCACCCGTCGTGCGCGCACCGCATCAGCAGGCTGCACAACAAAAAATAGCCCCCAGGCCGAAGCCTGGGGGCCGGAACATCAGGCCAGTGGTGGCTTGAACAGGGCCGGCACCGCTGAGGCGGCCGCCGAGTCCAGCAGCCACAACGTCCGGCGGCGACCGGTGGCACCGGCGGCGGGCAGGCGCACCTCGCCGGCACCGCTCAGCGCCATGGCCACCGCGGCGGCCTTGGCCTCACCGGTGGTCATCAGCCAGACCTCCTGCGCGGACCGCACCGACGCCAGCGTCAGCGACACGCGCGTGGGCGGCGGCTTCGGGCAGTTGCGCACCGCGACGACCGAACGCTCCTTCTCGTGCACAGCGGGAGAGTCCGGGAACACCGACGCCACGTGCCCCTCCTCGCCGACGCCCAGCATGCAGACGTCGAACGCGGGCACGTCACCGTGGTCCTCCGGCCGGGCCACCGACGCCAGCAGAGCGGCGTAGGCCTCGGCGGCCGCCTCGGGGTCGTCGCCGAACTTGCCGTCCGACGCCTCCATCACGTGCACCCGCGACGGGTCCACCGGAACGTGGTCCAGCAGCGCGGCACGTGCCTGGGTCTCGTTGCGGTCCGCGTGCCCGGAGGGCAGGAACCGCTCGTCGCCCCAGTACAGGTCGACGCGGGACCAGTCCACCGCGTCACGCGCGGCGTTGCGGTTCAGGTGTTCCAGGACGGCGGTGCCGGTGCGGCCGCCGGTCAGCACGACGGACGCGTAGCCGCGCGCGGCCTGGGCGTCGACCATGCGGGTGACCAGGCGGGCCGCCGCGGCGGCGGCCAGGAGGTCGCCGTCGCGGTGCACCACGACTTGCGGGTTGCTCACGAACCGGCCTTCGCCTTCGACTTCTTGGGAGCCGCACCGTTGGTGGCCTCCGCCGGGGCGGCGGCGGGAGCCTCGTCCTTCGGCGACGGTGTGCGGCCCTTCACGACCTTCGCGAGCGACCTGAGCGCCGCCGCGTAGACCTCGTCCGGGTCGAGCCGGCGCAGCTCCTCGGCGAGGCAGTCGCGCACCGAACGACGCTGCAGCGCCACCCGGCGGGAAGGCTGGCCCGGCTGGGTCAGCGTGCCGACCTTGCCGTCCGGGCGCAGCAGGTCGACGGCGCCGGAGGGACGGCCGAGCCGCACCTCCACGATGCCTTCACCCGACGTCGCCTTGTACCGCTTGGCCGGAACCTTCAGCCGGTCCGTCAGCCACGCGGCGAGCAGATCGGTGGACGGTGAGTCGGCCTCGCCGGTCACCTCGGCGTCCACGACCTTCTCGTACGGCGGCAGGTCCAGCGACGAGGCGAGCATGGCGCGCCACAACGTCAGCCGCGTCCACGCCAGGTCCGTGTCGCCCGGCGCGTAGTGCGCCCGCCGGGACTCCAGGGCCTTGATCGGGTTCTTCTCGGCCGCGGCGTCGGTGATGCGGCGCTGCGCGAGCTGGCCGATCGGGTCCTTCGACGGCGAGACCGGGGCGTCGAACGGCCACCACGCCACGACCGGGGTGTCCGGCAGCAGCAGCGGCATGACGCACGAGGCGCCTTCCTTGGCCAGTTCTCCGTACAGACGGAGAACCACGACCTCGGACGCTCCGGCGTCGCCGCCGACGCGGATCTGCGCGTCCAGGCGAGGTGCCGCCTGACGAGCGCCGCGCGCCACGACGATCACGCGACACGGGTGCTCACGCGAAGCGTCGTTCGCCGCGTCGATCGCGGCGTCGGTGCGCTGGCCGTCCTCGGTCACGATCACGAGGGTCAGCACGCGCCCGAGGGTCGTCGCACCGCCTTCGTCCCGCAGCCGGACCAGCCGCGAGTTGATCTGGGAGGTGGTGGTCGAGGGCAGGTCGATGATCACGGACGCCTCCACTGCCTTCCGGTCCTGGCGGTCATCGTCTCCGCCGACGGCGGGCCCCAGGTTCCGGCCTTGTACTTCTCGAGAGCGGGTTCGTCCTTGCGCGCCCAGAAGTCGAGGATCGGGTCGAGGATCTCCCAGGAGAGCTCGACCTCGTCGTTCTTCGGGAACAGCGACGGCTCGCCGAGCAGGACGTCCAGCAGCAGCCGCTCGTAGGCCTCCGGCGACGACTCGGTGAACGAGTGGCCGTAACCGAAGTCCATCGTGACGTCGCGGACCTCCATCGTGTTGCCCGGCACCTTCGACCCGAAGCGGATCGTCACGCCCTCGTCCGGCTGAACCCGGACGACCAGGGCGTTCTGGCCCAGTTCCTCGGTCGCCGTGTCGTCGAACGGAAGGTGCGGCGCCCGCTTGAACACGACGGCCACCTCGGTGACGCGACGGCCCAGGCGCTTGCCGGTGCGCAGGTAGAACGGCACCCCGGCCCAGCGGCGGGTGTTGACCTCGCAGGTGATGGCGCCGAACGTCTCGGTCTTCGACTCGGGCGAGAAACCGCCCTCCTCCAAGAGCCCGGGGACCTTCTGCCCGCCCTGCCAGCCACCGGTGTACTGACCGCGCGCGGTGGTCTCCTCGAACGGCTCCGCGGGACGCGTCGCCGAGAGGATCTTCACCTTCTCCGCCCGCAGGTCGGACGGCTTGAAGGAGACCGGCTCCTCCATCGCGATCAGCGCGAGCAGCTGCAGCAGGTGGTTCTGGATGACGTCGCGCGTCGCGCCGATGCCGTCGTAGTAGCCCGCGCGGCCACCGAGACCGATGTCCTCGGCCATGGTGATCTGCACGTGGTCGACGTAGTTCGAGTTCCAGATGGGTTCGTACAGCTGGTTCGCGAACCGCAGCGCCAGGATGTTCTGCACGGTCTCCTTGCCGAGGTAGTGGTCGATGCGGAACACCGACTCCTCGGGGAAGACCTCGTTGACCGTGCGGTTCAGTTCCTTGGCGGACTTCAGGTCGTGGCCGAACGGCTTCTCGATGACGACGCGGCGCCACTGGTCCGGTGCCGTCTGGGCGAGACCCGCGCGCTTGAGCTGGTTGACCACCGTCGGGAACGCGCCCGGCGGGATCGACAGGTAGAACGCGTGGTTGCCGCCCGTGCCGCGCTCGGCGTCCAGAGCCGCGAGGCACGACGCGAGGTTGTCGAACGACGCGTCGTCGTCGAACGTGCCCTGCACGAACCGGATGCCTTCGGCGAGCTGTGCCCAGACCGCCTCGTTGAACGGCGTCCGCGCGTGCTCCTTCACCGCGTCGTGCACGACCTTCATGAAGTCCTGGTCGGCCCAGTCGCGGCGGGCGAAGCCGACGAGACCGAAGCCCGGCGGCAGCAGACCCCGGTTCGCGAGGTCGTAGATCGCGGGCATCAGCTTCTTGCGCGACAGGTCACCGGTGACACCGAAGATGACCAGCGCGCTCGGGCCCGCGATGCGGGGCATGCGCTTGTCGCGCGGGTCCCGCAGCGGGTTGTGCCACTTGGCGGATGTGGTCACGAGCCGTCCTCCTGGACTGCCTCGACGAGCTGGGCCAAGCCGGCGATGCGGTCTTCGAGGTGAAGACGCAGCACCGGGCGACCGTGTTCGGCCAGGACCTGACCGTCGCCGAGCGCCTGCGCGAGCTGCAGCTGCGCCAGCGTGTAGGGACGGCCGGGCACCTCCAGGTCGTCACCGGACTCGCCGGTGATCTGGATGAACACGCCGTTCTGATGACCGCCCTTGTGGTACTGGCCGGTCGAGTGCAGGAAGCGCGGACCCCAGCCGAACGTGGTCTGCAGGTGCGTCCTCTTCGCGATCTCCGCACGGAGCAGCTCGAACGACGCGTCGTCGATCCTGTCCAAGTACGCCTGAACCGAGATGTAGCCGTGGTCGGGCGCCACTTCAACGATCGCCGCCAGCGCTTCCGCGACGGTGTGGACCTTCCGCGGCGCCCAGTCGGTGCCGTGACCCTGGACCGGACCGTCCACGAAGGACGGGACGGTGGCGGCGACGGCCGGCGCGTCGAGCAGTGCGCGGGAGGCCTTCTTCGCGGCCTCGACGTCGGGCTGGTCGAACGGGTTGATGCCGAGCACCTGGCCGACGAGCGCGGTCGCGTACTCCCACAGCAGGAACTGCGCGCCCAGCTTGCCCTCGACCGCGATGTTCGCCGACCCGGTGGCCGGTCCGATCGCGACGGTGGTGGCGTCCGTGCGCGCGTCCACGAAACCGGGAGCGCCGGGGCCCTCGACGACGACCGGCAGCAGGCCGGTGCCGTTCTTGCCGGTCGACTCGGCGATGAGCTGCTCGGCCCAGTCGCCGAACCCGGCGATGCCGGACCCGGTGTCGGCGAAGATGATCTTCTCGGCACCGTGGGCGTGTGCGGCGCCGAAGACGCCGGCCAGGATCACGGCCGGGTTGTCGACGGAGTCCTGCGACACGACCTTCGCGACCTCGGCGGCGTCGTCCAGCAGCTCCTCGACGTCGGCGCCTGCCAGGTAGGACGGCACCAGGCCGAACGCCGTCAGCGCCGAGTAGCGGCCACCGACGTTCGGGTCGGCCAGGAACACCTTGCGGTAGCCCGCTTCCTCGGACGCCTTCTGCAGGGGCGAGCCGGGGTCGGTGACGACCACGATGCGCGACGCGGCGTCGATGCCGGCGTCGGTGAAAGCCTTCTCGAAGATCCGGCGGTGGCTGTCGGTCTCGACCGTTCCACCGGACTTGGACGACACCACGATCACCGTGCGCTCGAGATCACCGGCGAGAGCATCGGCGACCTGGGCGGGATCGGTGGTGTCCAGCACGACCAGCGGGACGCCCGCGGTCCGCGTGATCACCTCGGGGGCCAGCGACGAGCCGCCCATCCCGGCGAGGACGACGCGGTCGACACCCTCGGCGTGCAGTGCGGCGCGCAGTGCCACGAGTTCGGGGAGCAGTGCACGGGACGACTCGTGCAACGTCGTCCAGGAGAGGCGGATGCTCGCCTCGGACTCGGCTTCCGGCCCCCACAGGGTCGGGTCCTGCGCGGTCAGCTTGCTCGGCACCGAATCCGCGACCAGGTCAGCAGCGATAGTGCTGACCTGGTCGGCGTTCGGTGACCTCACGATTTCGACGGAGGTCACTTGGTAGTCAGCCCTTCAGTTGAGCCAGTTGGTTCGTCACCGTCTCGAGCAACTCTTCCCAGGACTTCTCGAACTTCTCGACGCCCTCGGTCTCCAGGACCACGAACACGTCCTGCAGGTCGATTCCCACGGCGGCGAGCTTGTCGAACACCTCCTGGCCCTCCGCGGCGCGTCCGGTGACCGTGTCACCGTCGATCTTGCCCGCGTCGGCGACGGCGTGCAGCGTCTTCTCCGGCATCGTGTTGACGACGTCGGCGACGACGAGCTGGTCGACGTAGAGGGTGGGGGAGTAGCTCGGGTCCTTCACGCCGGTCGACGCCCACAGTGGACGCTGCGCGTGCGCGCCGTCCGCCTTGAGGGCCTCCCAGCGCTCGCCCTGGAACGTCTTCTCGAACGCTCCGTAGGCGATCCACGCGTTGGCGAGAGCGGCCTTGCCCTTCAGCGCGTTCGCCTCGTCCGTGCCGATCGCGCCCAGGCGCTTGTCGATCTCGGTGTCCACACGGGACACGAAGAACGACGCCACCGAGTGGATCGAACGCAGGTCGTGGCCGTTCGCCTTGGCCTGCTCGAGGCCCGCGACGTAGGCCTCCATGACCTTCTCGTACCGCTCGACGGAGAAGATCAGCGTCACGTTGACGGAGATGCCCTCGGCGATCACCTTGGTGATGGCCGGGATGCCCGCCTCGGTGGCCGGGATCTTCACCAGCAGGTTCGGCCGGTCCACGGTCTTCCACAGGTCCTGCGCCTCGGCCACGGTCTTGTCCGTGTCGAACGCCAGGCGCGGGTCGACCTCGATGGAGACGCGGCCGTCCACACCACCGGTCGAGTTGTAGATGTCGCGGAACTTGTCGCACGCGTTGCGCACGTCGGTCGTGGTGACCTCGCGGATGGTCGCCTCGGTGTCGGCGCCGCGCGACGACAGCTCACGCATCTGCTCGTCGTAGGACTCGCCCTTCGACAGGGCGCCCGCGAAGATCGTCGGGTTCGTCGTCACGCCGACGACGTTCCAGTCGCGGATCAGCTCGTCCAGGTTGCCGCTGGTGAGCCGTTCACGGGACAGGTCGTCGAGCCAGATCGACACGCCGGCACCGGACAGTCGAACCAAATTTTCTTTGGCGAGATTCGGCTTGCTCACGGAAACTAACCCCTCACTCGGTCAAGGGAACGGCGGGCGGCGGCGACGACGTTCTCCGTCGTGAAGCCGAACTCCTTGAACAGGACCTGGTAGTCGGCCGAGGCACCGAAGTGCTCGATCGAGACGATCTCGCCGTTGTCGCCGACGTAGCGGTACCACGGCTGCGCGATGCCGGCTTCGACCGCGACGCGCGCCTTGACCGACGAGGGGATGACCGACTCGCGGTACTCGGCGTCCTGCTTCTCGAACCAGTCGATGGACGGCATGGAGACCACACGCACTGCAACGCCCTCGCCCTGCAGGACCTTCCCGGCCTCGGCGGCGACCTGCAGCTCAGAGCCTGTGCCGATGATCACGATCTCCGGGTTCTCGTCACCGAAGAGCACGTAACCGCCGCGCTTCACGCCCTCGGCGGAGGTGCCCTCGAGCGTCGGGACGTTCTGGCGGCTGAGCGCGAGGCCCACCGGGCCGAGCTGCTCGATGACGGCCTTCCAGGCGAACGCGGTCTCGTTGGCGTCGCCGGGACGGACCACGGCGAAGTCCGGGATCGCGCGCAGGGCGGCGAGGTGCTCGATCGGCTGGTGCGTCGGGCCGTCCTCGCCCAGGCCGATGGAGTCGTGCGTCCACACGTACGTGACGGCGGCCTGCATGATCGCCGCGAGGCGCACCGCGGGACGCATGTAGTCGGAGAACACGAGGAACGTGCCACCGAACGGGCGGGTCGGGCCGTGCAGCGCGATGCCGTTGAGGATCATGCCCATGGCGTTCTCGCGAACACCGAAGTGCAGCACGCGGCCGTACGGGTCGGCGCTCCACATGCCCGTGGAGATCGACTCCGGGCCGAACGACTTGGCGCCCTTGATGGTCGTCAGGTTCGACTCGGCCAGGTCGGCCGAACCGCCCCAGAGCTCGGGCAGGTGCTTGGCCAGCGCGTTGATGACCTCACCGGAGGCCTTGCGGGTCGGCACGCCCTTGGCGTCCACCGGGTAGACCGGCAGGTCGGCGGCCCAGCCCTCGGGCAGCTCGCGCGCGACCAGGCGGTCCAGCAGCTGCTTGGCCTCGGGGTTGGCCGACGCCCACGCGTCGAACGACTTCTGCCACTCGGCCTTGGCGTGCTCGCCGCGCTTCACGACCTCGCGGGAGTGCGCCAGGACCTCGTCGGCGACCTCGAAGGTCTGCTCGGGGTCGAAGCCGAGGATCTCCTTCGTGGCCTTGACCTCGTCGACGCCCAGCGCGGCACCGTGCGCGGCACCGGTGTTCTGCTTGTTCGGCGCCGGGTAGCCGATGATCGTGCGCAGCAGGATGAACGACGGCTTGTCGGTGACGGCCTTGGCCTTCTCGACCGCCTCGAGGATGCCCTTGACGTTCTCGCCGGACTCCACGACCTGGACGTGCCAGCCGTAGGCCTCGTAGCGCTTCGCGGTGTCCTCGGACAGCGCGATCGTCGTGTCGTCCTCGATGGAGATCTTGTTGTCGTCGTAGAAGACGACCAGGTTGCCCAGCTGCTGCGTACCCGCGAGGGACGAGGCCTCGGAGGTGACGCCCTCCTCGATGTCCCCGTCGGAGGCGATCACGTAGACGTGGTGGTCGAACGGGCTCTGGCCCGGCGCGGCCGACGGGTCGAACAGGCCGCGCTCGCGGCGGGCGGCCATGGCCATGCCCACGGCGGCGGCGAGGCCCGAGCCCAGCGGGCCGGTGGTGATCTCGACGCCCCTGGTGTGGCCGTGCTCCGGGTGACCCGGCGTCTTCGAGCCCCACTTGCGCAGGGTCTTGAGGTCATCGAGCTCCAGGCCGTAGCCGGACAGGAACAGCTGGACGTACAGCGTCAGGCTGGAGTGCCCGGCGGAGAGCACGAACCGGTCGCGGCCGATCCAGTCCGCGTCCGCGGGGTCGTGCCGCATGATGCGCTGGAACAACGTGTACGCGAGCGGTGCGAGACTCATCGCCGTGCCGGGATGGCCGTTGCCGACGTTCTGCACGGCGTCCGCCGCGAGCACGCGCGCGGTGTCCACGGCGCGCTTGTCGAGGTCGGTCCAGTCGTCAGGCAGATCGGCCTTGGTGAGCCGGGCGATGTCGGTGACGGTCACGGACTTACAGCTCCAAACTTGTCGCTAGGGCGGGTGCCCGGCTCGTTCGGAATCGATCCCGAAGAGCCTCACCCGCGTCTCTCCCACGTCCTCCGGCCAGCCTAGTCCTGAGAGATTCAGATGTTGCTCTGAAAGGTCCCAGGCACGTGTGTGCCGGGGCACACCAGCACCCGAACGGGCTGTGAATTCTTTACGCGGTTACCATCAGTCGCTGGATTTCACACCTGTCTCAACACGAGGAGCGTTCCCGCGATGAGTGCCGTCCTCGAGGCCCCCAGGTCGCCTCGCCAGGTTGTTGGCGCTTACGTGGCGCTCACCAAACCGCGGGTCATCGAGCTCCTGCTGATCACCACGATCCCCGCGATGCTCCTGGCCCAGCACGGCCTGCCGCCCCTGTGGCTCATCGCCTGCACCCTCACCGGCGGCACCCTCGCCGCGGGGTCGGCAAATGCCCTCAACTGCTTCGTCGACGCCGACATCGACTCGGTCATGAAGCGGACGGCGGCCCGCCCGCTCGCGCACAACGCCATTCCACCGCGCAACGCCCTGATCTTCGGCGTGGTCCTCGGAATCGTCTCGTTCGCGTTCCTCTGGATCTTCGTCAACCTGATGTCGGCCGCGTTCGCGGTGGCGACCATCCTCTTCTACATCTTCGTCTACACGCTGGTGCTCAAGCGCCGCACCTCCCAGAACATCATCTGGGGCGGCATGGCGGGCTGCATGCCGGTGATCATCGGCTGGTCGGCGGTGACGGGCACCGTCGAGTGGCCGGCCCTGGTCATGTTCGGCGTCATCTTCTTCTGGACCCCGCCGCACACCTGGGCCCTCGCGATGAAGTTCAAGGAGGACTACGCCCGAGCAGGCGTGCCCATGCTGCCCGTGGTGGCGACAGCTCAGCAGGTGACGCGGCAGATCGTGATCTACAGCTGGATCACCGTCGTCTGCACGCTCGCCCTCGCGCCCGTCACCTCCTGGATCTACGTGGCGGTCGCGGCGCTGTCCGGCGTGTGGTTCGCCGTCTTCGCGCACAAGCTGCACAACGTCGTCCGCCGCGGCGGGTCCACGAACACCATGAAGTTCTTCCACATGTCGAACCTCTACCTGATGCTGGTGTTCTGCGGTCTCGCCGTGGACGCCGTGGTCGGGTTGCCGGTGCTGGGCTGGCCGTTCTAGCTGCACCTCCAGTCGTACGGCTGTGGCGCCCGTTGAGTTCACCGTCACCGGTGGTGAAGGTTCACCACTGGACTTCGTCGCGGTGCTGACGCCCGCCACCTCGCTCGTCGTGATCACCGATCCGGCCGGATGGGCGCAGGTCAGCCGGGGGCTGGCCGTCGGATCGGCCGCGTCCACCGCGGTCGCGACCCAGGTGCGGGTGCTGAGGTTCGCCGTGCTCGACCTCCGGCACTTCTCGTCGGCCTCGTCGCTGCCGTCGCTCTCGGACGTGCCCGGCGACGTGGTGGCGCTGCACGACACGCGCTCGTGGGACTCGGCTCCGGTGGTCGCGTCGCTGCGCGCGCTCGGCCGGCCGGTCGTGCTCTTCACCGCCGTGCACACCTGGGTGTCCGGTGTGGACACCGCGTCGGTGGTCATGGGGTGGAGCGCGCCGCACGTCGTCCTCGCCGCGCCGCTCGGTTGCGGCGAGGCACGGGTCGAGGACGTCCTCTGGCAGTTCCGCGAGCTGGAACGGCGGGGGCGGATGACCTACACGTCCCTGCCCGCGCCGCCCGTGGTCGCGGACCGCGCGGTGACGGTCATGGTCGCGCTGCCGGGAGCCACCGAGGGCATCGCCGGGGCGTTGCGGCCGGGCGCGGACTACGAGGTGTGGGCGCGCGTCGGGGCTCACCCCGTCGTCCTGCCGGCCGACCTGGAGCTGCGCGCCGTGCTCGGCATGTCCGGCCGGCCGGGGCAGTCCGAGTCGTTCGTGCTGCCGGCCGAGGGGCCCAGTTCGTGGGTGAGCTTCGAGGTCACGACGCCGTACGCCGCCGTGCCCTGGACCGGTGAGCTGGTCGTCTACCACGGTGTGGTGCCGGTGCACGTCCAGCAGGTCGTGCTGCCCGTCGGCGCGGGTGAACCGCGTTCGGTGCCGCGTCTCAAGCTCTCCCGCACGTTCGCGGATCTGCCGGCCCCGCGCGCGGTGTCGGTCCTGGAGCTCGGCGACCGGGCGCTGGTCGCGGCGGGAGGCGTACCGTCGTGGATCAGCCTGGCCGGCCCCGCGCTGTCGCTGCCCGAGTCGTCGGGGCTGGATCCCTGGTACGGCAAGGACTTCCCGGCCTACTGCGCGGATCTCGCCTTCCTGGCCCGGCAGGGCGCGGCGGCGTACACGCGGCTGTTCGGTGAGATCGGACCGGCCGACGCCGTCCGGCACGCGGCACGGGTGACGGGCCGTCCGGCCGGGGTGATGGTGGCGTCCGCGGCGTCCGGTCCGGTGCGGTGGCCGATGATCTACGACCTGCCGTTCGCCGACGGGCCGCACCGGTTGTGCCCCTCGGTCGGGCAGTTCGGGCCGTTCGGGGCCGGGGGAGACGTGCCCGCGCACTGCCCGGTGCCCGACCACAGCGGGAACGTGTTGTGCCCCTTCGGGTTCTGGGGTCTGTCGAGCGTGCTGGAGCACCCCGTCGGGCCGCTCGTGACGCGGATCCTGCCGCGCTCGTGGCCGTTCGAGGTGGTGATGGCGGTCGACGCAGGGATGGACCGGTCGCTGACCGAGCGGCACGTGACGGAGCTGATGTCGCAGGTTCCGCCGGAGTCGGTGACGTCGGCGTACGTCAGCCCGGCCGAGCTGGGGCGGGCGCTGGCGGACGAAGTCATGGACGTCGTGCACCTGCACTTCCGCGAGGGTTTCCTCGACGCCGAGGAGATCGCACGGTGGGACAGCGAGGGCGTGTGGCCGCAGCCGCACTGGCCCGTGCGCAAGCCGTTGGTGGTGGGCACGACACCGATGAACGGCCTGGTGCGCTCGTTCGTCGAGCACGGCGCGTCGGGCGTCATCAGTCCCGAGGTCGCCGTACCGCAGGACATGGCCGGCTGGGTGACGGGCATGCTGCTCTCCCGTCTGGCCGCCGGGATCGGCGCCGGCGAGGCGTTGCGGCAGGTCCGGTGGGAGATGCTCAGCCGTGGCAACGTCCTGGGGCTCGCGTACGCGCTGCACGGAAGTGCCGATCTCCGGGCTCGCTGAACCGCGGGCGGCGGCTGGGCGTTTACCAGGGCATGTTGAACTCGGAAGCCCAGCTGCGGCAAGCGGTCGACGAACTGGTCCGCCGCTTCGGTGATCGCGTGCCGGGTGACCAGATCGTCGACGCCGCTGTCGAGGCGTACCTCGACCTGCGGCGCGCTTCGACCGTGCACTCCTACCTCGGCGTGCTCACCGTCCGCCGCGCGGCTCGCGAACTCGCGTTCACCGCTGTCGGCGTGACGATGCCCCTGCAGCAGACCGTGGGCCTCACGCCTGCTCGCTGAGTTCCAGACAGACGCTCAGGACGCCACCTTGGTCAGCAGGTCCTCGACGCACGGGTCGTCGAGGGACTCGACGATGCACTTCCACAGCAGGAGGTTCGTCTCGGCCCACTTCGTGTAGGTCGCGGCGGCCTCCGAGTCGTAGAAGTAGTAGCCCTCCTCGGCTTTGCCCACCTGCTCGCCCACGATCTTGTACGCGAGTTCGCGCAGGGTGATGCCGTTCTCCTGCAGGTACTTGTGCGCCAGGACGACCGGCGTGACCGGCAGCGCCTTGAACAGCGTGTCCGCGTCGGACAGCGCCTGCGCCTCCAGCGAGATGTCGCGGGAGCGGGTGCGCATCTCGGCCTCGACGACGATCCGCTCGATCCACTCGATGTCGCCCTGCGAGACACCGGCGACGAAGAGGACCTTCCGGCGCAGCGCGGCGCCGTCCGTGGGCAGCGAGTTGCGCCGGACCATGTAGTTCAGGTCGTGCACCAGCGCGGCGACCTCCACGACGTCCCGTGCGGCGCCGTTGCGTTCGGCGAAGTGCACGGACTTGTCGCGGACGAAGCTCACGTGGTGCCACCCGTGGAACTGCAGCTTCGCGGCCAGGTCCTCGCACAGCCGCCTCACGCGCTGCTCCACGTCCGCTATGACAGACCTCGGGATCATCGTGCGCGTACGCATCATCAGCCCTCCTGACAAGGTGGGCTGATGGTAGGCGTGTCGCGGCGGCCTCGGCGGGGCTTCAGAGGTGGTTCGTCAGATCCTCCAGTCGGTCCTCCACCGGCACGTGGCGGTGGCTGATTCCGGTGTCAGGGTCGTAGCTGAGGCTCCACGGGTTCACGGCACGTGACTTGACCAGGAACGTCATGGTCCCGTCCGCTGCTCGCGGGATGCGGTGGAACTCGTGCGCCAGCATCGTTCCGGTGGCGCCCTCGGTGCACTGGGTGCGGTTCGTGAGCTCTGTGCCGACGATGGTGCGGCCGCCGATGCCGAGCCGGGCGTCGAAACGTTCGTGCAGGTAGGCGCCGCTCAGGATCGTGGTGCAGAAGTGGTAGCGGTGGTTGTGCACCGAGTCGGCGTACCCGGCGCGCCAGTCGGCCAGCGGCTTGTACTCGTGCAGCCAGAACGTGAAGGGTTCGTCCGCCTCGTCGCGGAGGCACCACGCGAAGTGAGTCGTCGTCTCGCGTGAGTGCGCGATCACCCAGGTCGCCTGCTGGGGCGTGAGCCCGTCGATGTACGCACGCAGCTCTTTGCGCAGCTCGGGCCGGGCCGCCCATTCGGTGAACCAGGTGCCGACATCGGCCCAATGGTCCTCGACGGGGAATTCGGCGCGCTTCACCCGGGCGGCGAGCTCCTCGAGCGCGGACAACCCGGTGAACTCGGCTAGCAAGATCGATCAGCTCCTCAACTGAGCAGATGCGGAGAATTCGCGACGGAATGCGTGGAACTTGCCTTCGAGTTCCGTGAAGCCGTCTTGGGTGAGTGTCTCGCCGGTGATCTTCTCGAACAACGCCATGAAGTCGTTTCGCGTCGTCCCCGGCGTGATGGCGAAGTGGTAGCCGGCCTTGGAATTGCTGATGCGCAGGAACTCCGCGCGTTCCATCGCGTAGAGGAACGAACTCTCGGTGAACCTGAGCGTGCGCGGATACGGCCTGAGCACTCCCGCGGTGTTGCTGTAGAGCGTGAGCCACGCGGAGTCGTCGAACAGCTCGAGCCGGTCGAGCGGCGGATCCGAAACGATCGTGACGTCGATTCTCGTGCACCGGCTGCGAGCCGCGTAGAGCCCGACGAGCCCGATCCCGATCTGCTCCTTGAGCCGTTCCTGGATCTCGTCGTAGTCGCCGTCCGCGCCCTCGTTGCGCAGCAGGTACCGCGCGCGCCCGCTGATCGCGTTGTCGTCGCGCGGGTCGGCCAGCACGGCCCTGAGCTCGCACTCCGTCTGGCTGAGCAGCACCCTGCCCGCCGCGTACCGGCCGGCGAACCCGCGGAAGCAGTACAGCCGCGTCCGTTCCAGGTCCTGCATCATGAGCTGGTTGAACACCGGGTCCGGCCTGGCCGTCGGCTCGAACACGTGACTGGGGAAGAACTCCCGGTCGAGTGCCCGGTACTCCTCGGTGAGCTCTTTGAGCGCCTTGCGGCTCTCCTCGACGACGGGAGCCAGCAGTGCCTTCTGCGCCGCTTTCGACGTGATCAACGTCTGCGTGAAGCTCACCACCGCCGAAATGAGCGTGCCCGTGCCCAGTGCCGTCAGCAGGTTTCTCGCTGCCCCGGAATCCATTTGACTGGAAATGGCCAGCGACGCACCCGACGTCACCACGAGTATGAGGAGGAGCAACCCGGTCCGAGTCCAGAACAACTCCTGGATCAGGTTGCTGCGGATGCCTCCGGCCTCCGCGGACACGTGTGCCACCTCCTGGATCACCAGATTGGCCGCTACCCGAACGGACGAATGCGCTGGGTGTCCGATCAAGTGCGAGGAGTTACTGTACGCGTCGGTCAAAAGATAAGGAAGCTGCTATTCGTGCGACATTCCGGACCGGAATAAGCGCCCTTGAGCGCAGTCGGCGACCCGTACTCGTGCACTTCGGTGACGCGCCGTCGCCGCCGCCCCCGAACGTGTCGGATGAGGGTGACCACCCCACCCACATGCACCCATGCCGGGTGTCGTGCTCCGAAGGGCCGCGTGGGTTGCTACACGCCGCTCACACCCGTCGGAATACGCTCACCCACCATGCGTAACGTCCTGCTCATCGCTTCTGTGGCGCTCGCGGCCACCGGCCTCGCCGGGTGCGCCGGGTCGGCCCAGCCCTCGGCCGGCGGATCGTCGCCGGCCGCCGCCGCGCCCACGAACCCCTGCAAGGCCGACGACTTCAAGGTCACCGGCGACTTCGGTGCGGCGCCCAAGGTCGAGATCCCGAGCTGCAAGCCCACAGGTGAACTCATCATCAAGGACCTGGTGGTGGGCACCGGCGCCGAGGTGAAGGCGGGCACGACGGCCACCGTTGACTACCAGCTCACGACCTTCTCCGACAAGAAGGTGCTGGACAGCTCCTTCCAGCGCGGCAAGCCGTTCGACGTCGAGAACGTCGGCCAGGCCCAGGTCATCGACGGCTGGAACGAGGGCATCGTCGGGCTCAAGGAGAAGGGCCGCCGCCTGCTGATCGTGCCGCCGGAGAAGGGCTACGGCCAGGGCGGTCAGGGCATCAAGGCGAACGAGACGCTCGTGTTCGTCATCGACGGCGTGAAGGTCACCGGTCCGTAATCGGGAATGGGGACCAGCCTTCCCCTGAACTTGCACGACGGTCCGGGGTGCAAGTCGCACCCCGGACCGCGAGAAGGAGATCGTGGCTCAGGCCGATTCCCGGATCACGGTTGGTCGTGTCCCTCCAGGCGACGTACCGATGTTGCTCGCCAGCGGTATCCGTCCTGGTCAGCGCGCTCGGCGAGAAATTCGACGGAGTTGTTCGCGTGGAGACTCCGGTATCCGCCCGGTGAGGCAGTCCGATCGGACCGCTCGATGGCCGAGAAGTGCACCCAGATCGGATCGGCGAAGTCGTCCGAGGTGATCTCGCCCCAGCCTTCGCCGTCGTTCCATCGAGCTACCACGCCGTGATGGTTCCGGTCGTGTGGCATTTCTCGCGTCTCTCCCGGGCTCAGGGCAGGAGCAGCAGCTTGCCGGTCGTCCTGCGCGACTGCAGGTCGATGTGCGCCTGCGCCGCCTCCTCCAGCTTGTACCGGCCACCGATCCGGATGTTCAGCTCGCCCGACGTGATGGCGGAGAACAGGTCGGACGCCCGCCAGTCGAGCTCGGCGCGGTCGAGCAGGTACGCCCCGGTCGACGGCCGCGTCAGGTACACCGACCCGGCCGCGTTGAGCCGCTGCGGGTCCACCGGTGGCACTGGCCCGGACGAGGCGCCGAACAGCGCCAGCATGCCGCGCGGCTTCAGCGACGCCAGCGACTGGTCGAACGTGTCGGCACCGACCCCGTCGTAGACGACGTCGACCTTCTCGATCTGCGAGGCGAAGTCCCCGTACCGCAGCACCTGGTCGGCCCCGGCCTCACGGGCCAGCGCCTCCTTCTCGTCGGTCGACACCGTCGCGATCACGGTGGCCCCCTTCGACTTCACCCACTGCGTCAGCAGCAGGCCGACGCCGCCGGCCGCCGCGTGCACCAGCACCCGGTCGCCTTCCTTCACCACGTACGTCGAGTGGACCAGGTAGTGCGCGGTGATGCCCTGCAACAGCGAGGCCGCGGCCAGTTCGACGTCCAGCCCGTCCGGCACCCGCACCGCCGACGCGGCCGGCACCACGACCTCGGAGGCGTAACTGCCCAGCACGCCCATCCACGCGACCTTGTCACCGGCGGCGAAGTCCGGGGAGTTGCTCGTCACGACCTCGCCGGCGCCTTCGAGTCCCAGGGCGGTGGGCAACGGCAGCGGGTACTGGCCGCTGCGCTGGTAGGTGTCGATGTAGTTGACGCCCGCGGCGCTCACCTTCACCAGCAGCTCGCCGTCACCGGGCACGGGCGACGGCACGTCCGTGTGCTCCAGCACCTCGGGGCCACCGGCCGAACGCACCACCACTGCCTTGGGCATCTGTCCTCCTTGATCGACTCAACCCGGTCAACCCAGGCCACGACCCCGATGTTCCCGCTCCCACCGAATGGGAACCCGCCGCGTCCCTCCAGCATGAGGGCATCGGTCTCGCTTCGCCCGGCTGCTTGCGGTGCTACCACGGCGACAGGCAGCACCGGGCATGGGTATGACCGGTCCATGCGAAAAACCTCCCTGCTGCTGATCGCATTGCTGCTACTGGTGGGAGCGCTTCCATCCCACGCCGCCTCCGCCAAGAAGGGCGTGAACGCCGCCGACGACCCCGGCCCGGCCGGCGCCGCCATGGCCGCGCTCGACGCCCGCTGGTACTACACGTGGGCCTCGGACCGGCGCGGGATCCAGAGCAACGCCGAGTTCGTCCCCATGATCTGGGGCGCGGCCAATGTCACCGACGCCGAGCTCGACAACGCGAAGGCCAACGGACGGCAGTTGCTGGGGTTCAACGAACCCGACATGGCCGGCCAGGCGAACATGACCGTCGAACGGGCGCTGGACCTGTGGCCACGCCTGCAGAGCACCGGCCTGAGGCTCGGCGCGCCGGGGGTCGCGTTCGGCGGTGACGTCGCGGGCGGCTGGCTCGACCGGTTCATGGCGGGGGCGAAGGCGCGCAACCTCCGCGTCGACTTCATCCCGATCCACTGGTACGGCCAGGACTTCTCCGACAAGGCGACCGGACACCTGGAGTCGTACCTGCGCAACGTCCACAACCGCTACCAGAAGCCGATCTGGCTCACCGAGTACGCGCTGATCGACTGGCGCTCCGGCCGCGCGGTCTACCCCACCCAGCAACAGCAGACCGCGTTCATCACCGCGTCGACCAGGATGCTCGACGGACTGTCCTTCGTGGAGCGGTACGCGTGGTTCACGCTGTCCACCAGGACCAGCCCGACCGGTCTGTCCACCGGCACGGCGCTGACGGCGGCGGGCCGCGCCTACGCGCCCGCCTAGTCCTCACCGAGAGCGACCCGGCGCGCCAGCCCCAGCGGCAGCGCGCCGGACCCCGCGATCCGGTCGTGGAAGTCGCGCAACGACCCGAGCCCCGCGGCCAGGTACTCGTCGCGGATCAGGTCGATCTCCAACGCGCCGGTCAGGTACGACGGCGCCTGCGTAGGCCACGCGCAGTACCGCTTCACCTCGCCGGCCGCCGTGCCCGGAGTCAGGGCCGTGCGCGCCACCATGAACGACTCGGCTTCGCCGGGAGTCATGTCGCCGCAGTGCAACGCCGTGTCGACGATCATCCGCGCCGCCCGGAACAGCCGCGCCTCGACGTGGCTCATCAGAGCGCCCTGAGACGTGTAGTAGCCGACCGAGCGCAGCAGCTTCTCCGAGTACAGCGCCCAGCCCTCGGAGAAGTACGACGTCCGGAACACCTTGCGCAGCGGGTGCGCCGGGCCCTGCGCCGCCAGCCACGCCGAGTGCCAGTGGTGGCCGGGATACGCCTCGTGCACCGAGATCGTCGGCAGTTGCGACCGCGAGTTGGTGCGCAGGCGTTGCGTGATCTGCTCGTCCGACGCGCCGTCCGGCGTGAACGGCACGAAGAAGAAGCCGGTCCGCTTCGAGGTCAGCGCCGGCGGCCCGAGGTAGCTCGCGACCGCCATGAGCGCCCGCTGGAACGGCGGCGCCCCGACCACCCGGCACTCCTCGCCCTCGGGCATCGTCACCAGCGAGTGCTCGACCAACGCGGCGCGTGCCCGTGAGGTCTCCGCCTCGTACTCGGCGCGCATCGCCTCCAGGGTCGGCGGGTGGTCGTCCTGCAGCGAGCTCATCACCGCACGCCAGTCCGGCGACCCCGCCAGCTCGACCAGCTCGGCCTCCAGCGCCGCGTAGGCGTCCTGCCCGCGCTGGTGCAGCTCCGGTGCGCCGTAGCCCAGCAACTCCTTGTCCTGCAACAAGACCGAGTAGAGCTTCTCGCCCATCCGCCAGTCGCCGGACGCCCGCACGGCGAGGTCCTCCAGGAACACCGCGTACCGGTCGAACGCGTCGGCCGCGGGGCCGGCGGCCTCGGCCAGCGTCGCGCGCAGCTCGGGTGACGACACCTGCTGTGGGAGCTGGTCCAGCAGGAACGCCCGCCCCGTCCGCACCTGGCCGAGCGTGCGCAGCACGACCAGTGACGACGCCAGCGACGCGTCGAGGTTCGCCTCGGCGGCGGCGAGCACCGACGGCACCTCGCGCAGCTTGGCGACGGTCGACGTGACCAGCTCGGCCTCGGGCAGCAACCCGTGCAGGAACGGCCCGAGCAGTCCGAAGAAGATCATCCCGGTGTACTCGTGCGGGTCCCGCCGCCAGCCCGGCCACGCGTCCATCGCCGACGCCCCGCGCAGCACCGACACGGCGAGATCGCGGTCCACCGACCTCGGCGACGCCTCCAGCCGCGTCAGCCAGGTCTCCCTCTCCCTGGCCCGCTGCTCGAACGCCGCCGCGGAGAAGTCCCCGAACGTCGAGCAGTGCTCCAGCGAGCCGACTCCCGCGGCGTGCGAGGGGTGGTGGTCGAAGTACCACGAGAGGAACGACGTGAGCGTGTCGGTGGTCACCCGACCGAAACTACCCGCTGGTTTTACAGTGTGGGGATGTCTGATCACACCACTCAGAAGCGCATCGCCGAGTTCGTGAAGGCCCACGGCAAGGCGGACACGCCGGTCAGGGCCGTCGTCGAACCGATCGGCCGGGCAGGCGCGCGGATCGTGCTGGTCGGCGCGGACGGCGCCATGGGCGACGTGATGGTGAAGGACGTCGAGTCCGCCACCAAGGCCGTCGAGGCCGCGGACAACGTCGAGCAGGCCGAATGGGACCGCGAGACCACCGCCGCCACCAAGATCGGGCCCGCCCACCGCCGCAAGATGGCCACGATGCAGTCATGAAGGTCGTGCTCGCCTCGTGCGACCGGCTGCCCCGGGGAGACGGTGACGAGGAGTCGCTCGTCGCCGCCCTCCAGCGCGACGGCGTCGACGTCGAGTGGCGGCCGTGGGGCAGCGAGGTCGAGGCGGACCTCGTCGTCCTGCGCACGACCTGGGACTACCCGGACCACCTGGACGAGTTCCTGGCGTGGTGCTCCAGCGTGCCCACCCTCGCGAACCCGCTGCCGGTGGTCCGCTGGAACATCGACAAGTCGTACATGGCCGAGCTCGCCGCGCGCGGCGTCCCCGTCGTGCCCACCGCGGTCGTGCGGCCGGGGGAGGAGCCGGTCTTCCCGGACGGCGAGTTCGTGGTGAAGCCGGCGGTCGGCGCGGGGTCGCGCGGTGCCGGCCGGTTCACCGACCACGCCGCGGCCCGCGCACACCTCGAATCCCTCGGTGTCACCGCGCTGGTGCAGCCGTACCAGTCCAGTGTGGATGCCCACGGCGAGACGGCGCTGGTGTTCTTCGCGGGCGAGTACTCCCACTCGTTCCACAAAGGACCGATGCTGGCCCAGGGCCTCGCCGAGGCCGAGTCGGGGCTCTACGTCGAGGAGCGGCTGGGCAGCATCGAGCCCTCGCCGCGTCAGATCGCGCTCGCCGAACAGGTGCTCGACGTCGCCGCGGACCTGCTCTCGTTGCGGCGCGGCGACTTCCTCTACGCCCGCGTGGACGTGGTCGAGGGTCCCGGCGGGGAACCGCTGCTGCTCGAACTGGAGCTGACCGAGCCGTCGCTGGGCTTCAAGCTCACGACCGACGAGGCCGCGTCCCGGTTCAGCAAGGTGATCCAGGAAGCGGCCTCCCGTTCGTAGTTCGCGCTACGGTCGGATCATGACCACCGCGAGCGTGAACGGCATCACGATCGGCTACGACGACGAAGGCACCGGCGACGACGTGCTGGTGCTGGTGCACGGCCATCCCTTCGACCGCACGATGTGGCGGCCGCAGGTCGAGCACTTCAGCACCAGCGGCCGGCGCGTGATCGCAGCGGACCTGCGCGGGTACGGCGAGACCACCGTCGTGCCCGGCATCACGCCGCTGGACGTCTTCGCGGCCGACATCGCAGGACTGCTCGACCACCTCGGCGTCGAGCGGGTCGTGCTCGGCGGCCTCTCGATGGGCGGGCAGATCGTCATGGAGTTCGCGCGCACGTTCCCCGAGCGCCTGCGCGGCCTGATCCTCGCCGACACGTTCGCGCAGGCCGAGACCGAGGAAGGCCGCCGCCACCGCAACGAGATGGCCGACCGGCTGCTGCGCGAGGGCATGTCCGGCTACGCCACCGAGGTGAAGTGGAAGATGGTGGCGCCGCACAACCCCGAAGCCGGCGAGTTCGTCGCGGGGCTGATGCACAACGCGCCACCGGAAGGCGCGGCCGCGGCGTTGCGAGGCCGCGCGGAACGGCCCGACTACACGGAGACGCTCACCGCGATCACCGTGCCGACGCTGGTGGTCGTCGGCAGCGACGACGAGTACACCCCGGTCAGCGCGGCCGAGTACATGAGCGAGCGCGTTCCGGGTTCGACACTGGTCGTGGTCGACGGCGCCGCCCACATGCCGAACCTGGAACGCCCCGAGGTCTTCAACAAGGCCGTGGAGGACCTGCTAGCGCAGACCTGAGCCGATGCCGGTCAGGCCGCGCACCTCCATCTCCGCCTGCTTGGCCGCGTCCGCCTTCTCGCCGCCGAGGACCGTGCCCAGGAACCCGGCCAGGAACGACAGCGGGATCGACACGATGCCGGGGTTCGACAGCGGGAAGAACGCGAAGTCGGCGTCCGGGAACACCGACGACTTGGAGCCGGAGATCGCGGGCGAGAACACGATGAGCAGCACGCACGACGTGAGGCCGCCGTAGATGCTCCACAGCGTGCCGCGCGTGTTGAAACGCTTCCAGAACAACGAGTACAGCAGCGTCGGCAGGTTCGCGGACGCGGCCAGGGCGAACGCCAGGGCGACCAGGAAGGCGACGTTCTGGCCGTTGGCCGCGATGCCGCCGACGATCGCCAGCACACCCACGCACACGGCGGTGATGCGGGCGACGCGGACCTCGTCGCGCGGGTCGGCCTCGCCTCGCTTGATCACGTTCGCGTAGACGTCGTGCGCGAACGAGGCCGACGCCGTCAGCGTCAGACCCGCGACCACGGCGAGGATCGTGGCGAACGCCACCGCGCAGACGACGCCCAGCAGGACCGTGCCGCCGACCTGGAACGCCAGCAGCGGCGCGGCCGAGTTCTCGCCGCCGGGGGCGTTGGTGATCTTGTCGGTGCCGACCAGCGCCATCGCGCCGAAGCCGATGATCAGCGTGCACGAGTAGAAGATCGCCATCATCCACGTCGCCCACACGACGGACTTTCGCGCCTCACGGGCGTTCGGCACCGTGTAGAAGCGCATCAGCACGTGGGGAAGAGACGCGGTGCCGAGGACGAGCGCCAGGGCCAGCGAGATGAAGTCGATTTTCGACAGGTCCGTCGCGCCGTACTTCACACCCGGCGAGAGCACGGCCTCGCCCAGCGGCGAACGCTGCGACGCGCGGTCGAGCATCGAGGAGATGTCGAAGCCGAACTTGCCGATCAGGAAGATCGTCAGCAGCGACACCGTCAGGAGCAGCAGCACGGCCTTGATGATCTGCACCCACGTGGTGCCCTTCATGCCGCCGACCAGCACGTACAGCACCATGACGATGCCGACGACCGCGATGATGATGGCCTGGCCGATCTTGCTGTGCACGTCCAGCAGCAACGCCATCAGGCCGCCGGCGCCCGCCATCTGCGCGATCATGTAGAAGAGCGAGATGACCAGGGTCGAGTTCGCCGCCGCCGCGCGCACGGGGCGCTGGCGCATGCGGAACGCCATGACGTCGCCCATGGTGAAACGGCCGGTGTTGCGCAGCCGTTCCGAGATCAGCATCAAACCGATCAGCCAGGCGACGACCCATCCGATCGAGTACATGAAGCCGTCGTAGCCGTTCACGGCGATCGCGCCGGAGATGCCCAGGAACGATGCCGCGGACAGGAAGTCGCCCGAGAGCGCGATGCCGTTCTGAGTGCCCGTGAAACTGCTGCCCGCCGCGTAGTAGTCCGACGCGCTCACGTTCCGGGTCGAGGCCCGGTACACGATGTAGAGCGTCAGCAGCACGAAGATGCCGAAAACGGACAGGTTGATCGCGGTGTTCGCCCCGGTCACGCGAGCTCCTCATCGGTTTCCACGAGCGCGCGCACCTTGTCGACCTGGGGGTCGAGCTTCCGCTTGGAGTAACGCGAGTACGCCATTGTGATGATGACCGTCGTCACGATCTGGAGAAATCCCATCGTCAAGCCGACGTTCACCGTTCCGAACAGCGGGGTGCTCATGAAGTCGGCGGCGTAGGCCGAAAGCAATACGAACGTCACATACCACGCGAGGAACAGCAGCGTCGCCGGGAGAATAAAACGCTTCACCCGGCGCTTCAGGGCGAGGAAATCCTCACTCGTTTGGAGGGCATCGAAATCAGGCTCACCGTCACCATCGATGAGCAATGAGTGATGTGGCTCGTCAAAGGTCGCGAAACCGGGGGTGGCCGGGCGTGACACGGAGGGCAGCGCCTTCGTCATCAACCGCTCGCATTCGTTACGGGGAGTGCCCGGCGAGGCTCCGCGCGCACAGCGCGTCCGATCCGGGGTTGGGAGGCGCAAGCGTAACCACGCGTGGCGTTGAGTCAATCCCCAGAACCGGCAGGACCACTCCACAAGGGCCAGTGTCACCCTGGGTGATCGATCGTGCACGCCCGAGGTCGTTGTCGCGTCACGCTCTCTGGCCTACTATCCGCTCACACCCGATACGGCTGATGGAGATATCGAGCTGCGGGGGACATCGACTCGCGGGGATTCACCAGGCCAGGAGGTAGCCGATAGTGGGGCACTTCGAACGCGCCTTGGGGATCATTTCGTGAATGTCGAGTGGAGAAAGATCAGCGACTGGCGCAACTGGCGCCTGCCCGTCAAGCTCGGCGTCGTGCTGCTCGTCCCGGTGGCGGTGGCCGTCGGCGCGGGCACTCTGCAGATCTCCGGTTACGTCGACCGGTCCAACAACTACGTGCAGATGCAGGGCCTGGTGCGGCTGAGGGCGGATCTCGCGCCTTTGATCTCCAGCGTCCAGCAGGAGCGCACGCTCGCCGCGCAGAGCACGACCAGCGGTTCGGGCGTCGGCGCCTACCAGAACCAGATCAGCGCCACCGACAACGCCGCCTCGACGGTGCGCCGCCGGATCGACCGCACCGACGGCGTCAGCGACGTCTCCCGCCAGCGCTTCGCCGAGGTCGGCGGCCAGCTGGAGACGCTCAAGAACCTGCGGGAGAAGGTCGCGCAGGGCGGCGACGGCGGTGACCCGTCCGGCGGCACCTACGGCTACACCGCGATCATCAAGTCGCTGCTGGACTTCGAGCAGGCGCTCGTCGGCCAGTTCAACGACAACGCCATCTCGGGCACCGCGACAGCACTGCACAACATGGTCATCGC
The DNA here is from genome assembly GCF_033949925.1 of Lentzea kristufekii. Lineage (NCBI taxonomy): Bacteria > Bacillati > Actinomycetota > Actinomycetes > Pseudonocardiales > Pseudonocardiaceae > Lentzea > Lentzea kristufekii. The sequence continues at coordinate 36,316 of NZ_JAXAVV010000015.1, read as the reverse complement.
GCAGGAGCAGGTCTCGCTGCAGCACGCGTTCGTGCTGGCCGGCATCGGCCGCGGCAAGCTCCTCGGCCCCGAGGTCCGCGCGCTGGAGCAGTCCGACATCCGCCTGCAGGACCGCCTGAACGACTTCCAGGCCATCGGTACCACCGAACAGCGCCGCATCTACGACCAGACCGTGACCGGTGCCGCCGTCGCGATCCGCTCCGCGCTGGTGGAACGCGCGCTCACCCAGCCGGAAGGCACCCCGCCGCCCCCGACGCGTCCCGGCCAGCCCAAGCCGCCGCAGGAGTTCGGCATCGCCGTCGACGACTGGAACAAGTCGTCCGGCACCACCGCGCGCCTGATGGAACAGGTCGTCCGCGAACTGCAGGACGAGCTCGCGAACACCGCCGGCGCCCTGCAGGACGACACGTCCAACAAGGCGGGCGCCGCCGCGGTCATCCTGCTCGCGATGCTGCTCATCGCCGGCACGCTCGGCTTCGTCATCGGCCGCTACCTGCTGCGCTCGCTGTCCGAGCTGCGCCGCTCCGCCCTCGACGTGGCGCACCACCACCTCCCCGAGGTCGTCGCCGCCATCCGCGCCGACCGCAAGCCCGACACCGAGATCGAACCGGTGCCCGTGCACACCAGCGAGGAGTTCGGCCAGCTGGCCCGCGCGTTCGACGCCGTGCACGAGCAGGCCATCCGGGGCGCGGTCGAGCAGTCGTCGCTGCGGTCGGGGATGAGGAACATCTTCGTCAACCTGTCGCGCCGCTCGCAGGGCCTCGTCGAGCGCCAGCTCAAGCTCATGGAGGAGCTCGAGCGCCACGAGGAGAACCCCGAGCAGCTCGCGAACCTGTTCAAGCTCGACCACCTCGCGACGCGCATGCGGCGCAACAACGAGAACCTGATGGTGCTGTCCGGCAGCGACGTCGCCCGCCGGTTCCACCAGCCCGTCCCGCTCGCGGACGTGCTGCGCGCCGCCGCGTCGGAGATCGAGCACTACCAGCGGGTCGTCGTGAAGTCGACGCCGTCGGTCGAGATCGTCGGCTACGCGGCCAGCGACCTCGTGCGTCTCGTCGCGGAGCTGCTGGACAACGCCACCGCGTTCTCCGCGCCGACGACCCAGGTCGTGATCGGCTCGCGGATCGACCAGCAGGGCGCCGTGCTCGTCGAGGTCGCCGACCAGGGCATCGGCATGGGCCCGGCCGAGCTCACCGAAGCCAACGAGCGGCTCTCGACCGGCACCGAGGAGGACGTGCCCGTCTCGCGCCAGATGGGCCTGTTCGTCGTCGGCAGGCTCGCGGGCCGCCACGGCATCACCGTCCGGCTGCGCGGCGCGGGAGAGGGCCGTGAGGGCCTGCGCGCGTTCGTGCTCGTGCCCGCGGAGCTCGTGCGCTCGCACGAGGAGGCCCCGGCGCCGTCCCAGCCGCGGCACGCCGCGCTGCCCCAGCCGAAGCCCGCCCTCCCCAGGCAGCCGCACGTCGTCGTGAAGACGCCGAACCTGGCGCCGCCACCCGCACCCGCGCCGGTCATCGACAGCCCGCGCGAGTCCGCCGAGTGGTCGTCGTTCCGCGGCGCCGCGATCGACGAGTCGCTGCCCCAGCGCGCACCGCGACCCGCGTCGGCTCAGCACAACGGTGTGCCGCACGAGTCGCCAAACGAGACGACCTCCTCCTGGTTCAGGGGTGCGATCTCGGGCGAACCGGTCAACGGTGATCATTCGCCGGCACGATCCCATCCCGGACCCTCACCCGCGTCGTCACCGTCGGTAGTGGCATCCTGGTTCGGCAAGAAGCCCGGGGGTACGGTCTGGGAACAGGCCGGAGACCCCGTCACGGACGCGGGGGAGACTGATGCCGGGTTGCCGAAACGGGCGCCGCGCAAGAACCTGCTCCCCGACCTCGTGGAACATTCCGAGAACAATGCGCGTCCCGCTGTGAGCCAGAAGCGCGATCCGGAACGAGCGCGAGGCTTTCTCGCCAGCTACCAGACGGGCCTGCGCCAGGCGCCGCTCGGCGGCAACGGGAACAGAAGCGGCCAGGGGAACGGCCAGTACAACGGGGAGAAGGCATGAGCACGCCTCAGTCGCGCCAGGTCGACCAGTTCGGCTGGTTGATCACGAACTTCACCGATCGCGTGGCCGGTGTCGCCCACGCGATCGTGATCTCGGTGGACGGCTTGCTGCTCACCAAGTCGACGGGTCTGCCGCCGGAGCGCGCAGACCAGTTGTCCGCCATCGCGTCGGGAGTCACGGCCCTCACGGCGGCCGCCTCGCGATGCTTCGAAGGTGGCGGAGTGTTGCGCACCGTGATCGAGATGGACTACGGGATCATGCTTCTCATGTCCATTCGCGACGGCTCTTGTCTGGCGGTACTCGCCGCCCCCGACAGCGACGTCGGCCAGGTCGCCTACGAGATGACCGTGGTCGTCGACCAGGTGGGCCAGATCCTCACCCCCGAACTGCGAGCGCAGCTGCACAGCGTGAGGTGATTCATGAGTTCCTCCCCAGACGCGCACCGACGGCGAAAGCGGGCTGAAACGCCCGCCGAGCAGACGTTCGCCGACCTGATGAACGGGTTCTCCCTGAATTCGGGCCGGAAGCGGGCGCCCACGCCGGACCAGGTGCCCGTGCGGGAAGCGACTCCCGTTGTACCGCAGGAAGATGTCCGGGTGTTCGAGCCCTCCGCACAGGAGGCTCACGACGCCTCGATCGTTCGTGCATATGCCTGGACGGGTGGGCGCACTCGGTCGAACATCGACCTCGAGATCGAGACACTTGTCTCCGCCAATGATCAGAGTCGGCAGTCTGCAGGTATCTTGCAGGCTGAGCACCAACGCGTTGTCGAGCTGTGCCACTCCCCGCGATCCGTCGCGGAGGTGGCCGCACTGATGCGCCTCCCGCTGGGAGTCGTGAAGGTGCTGCTCGGCGACATGGCGGAACGAGGCCTGGTGGACGTGCACCAGACCGCTTCCGCAGGCGGTGACACGCCAGACCTCGGGTTGATGGAGAGAGTGCTTAGTGGACTACGTCGGCTCTAGATTTCCCGAATTCGGCCCTCCCGGGCCGCCCGGTCGGGAGCTGACCTCGGCCAAGATCGTCGTCGCCGGCGGCTTCGGCGTGGGCAAGAGCACCTTCATCAGGTCCATCGTGGAGAACGATCTCCTGACGATGAACGCACTCCCGCCGGAACGCGCGGGTGCCGTGACAGAGCTGGTGCGCATCCAGTTCGGCCGCGTGTGGCTCGATCCGGGCCTCGCACTGCACCTCTTCGTGGCCCCGCAGTGGCAGGACCCGCGCGCGGGCTGGGGCGACGTGGTGCGCGGCGCCGTCGGTGCCGTGGTGCTGTTCGACGTGATGCGCCCTGCGGACTCCGTGGACGCGATGCGGTACTTCGAGGACCACCGGATTCCCTACGTGCTCGCTCTGAACAACGTGCACTCCTCGGTCCGGTCGGACGTGAAGGCCATCATCCGCGGGATGGGCATCTCGCCCGACGTTCCCGTGGTGAACTGCGACCCGCGCGTGCGGCTTTCCGTGCGGGAGACGCTGATCTCGCTGACCGAGCACGCGAAGCTGGACCGGTGGCGCCGGCGGGCCGGGCCGGACGAGACCACTCCGCTCGCGCCTGTCTGCTGACTTGGAGCTTCTCCGAGCGCTCACACGTTCTGGTTGACGTACGCATGAATTCAGGCTGGAAGGCATTCGCCTTCCAGCCTGAATTCATGTTGGGCTCGTACGCAGAAGGCGATGAAGTGACCACCGCGCGGCGTCTGGACGGCTACACGCTGGACGACTGGGAGAGTCTTGACCCCCAAGAGGGCCGGCGCATCGAGCTGGTCGACGGGCGGTTCGTCGTGAACGCCGCGCCCGCCATGAGGCATCAGCGGGTAACTGGCCGGCTCCAGACCCTCCTCGACGCGGCTGTCGCGCGCGAGGGCATGGAAGCGCTGACTGCGATCGCCGCCCGCGTCGACAGAACTCCCGGTTACATCCCTGATGTCGTCGTGACCTCGGAGTTCATCGATGCGGGTTCGGTCGATGTCCGAGATGTGACACTGGTCGTTGAGGTGGTCAGCCCGTCCACGAAGAAGAACGACAGGCTGGAGAAGCCTGCGGCGTTCGCAGCTGCGGGCGTGGAACGCTACTGGCGCGTGGAGATGGTCGGCGTCGTTGATCCGACCATCTACTGCTACGAGCTGGACGAAGGCGTCTACTCGTTGGTGGCGACGTTGACCTCCGGTGCGGCGGGGACAGTGGCGATCACCAGCACGGTGTCGGTGACGTTCGACCCGGCTGACCTCACTCGGGGCCGTCGCTGAGCGAAGCCTGAGGCCGCAGGTCGGCCAGCTGCCGGGTGTGCACCGGTACGTGGTTCCCGGCGAGACCGTTGACCAGATCGGCGAGTGCGACCGGCTGGTCCAGCACGACCTCGTCGTCGGACATCAGGAACGACGGCACCAGAACCGCGGCGGCCTGCTCGCTGAGCTGATCGGCGATGTCGCAGAGCACGGCCGCCTGGTGGCGGACGTGGCTGATCAGGCCGGCTCTGCCGGAGTGCTCGGCGATGATCCGGTCGAGGTTCCAGCGGTCGAGGCAGATCCGGTTGTCGAAGGTGGGGCGTGCGCCGGACGCGACGCCGAGTGCGACGGCGGCGGTCGCCGCGTCGACGCTGAGGACGTGCGCCAGCACCTGGTCGGCGTTCCAGTCTCCGTCCGCGGCCTCACCGAGGTCGGGTGCCGCGGCCACGTCGAGGAACTTCTTGTAGGCGCTGCGCAGTGCGGTCGTGTCCATCGGGTACGTCCCTGTCGATGTCAGAGGTGATGTGCAACCGATGGTTGCACTTCCTGCCGTGTATCGCAACCGTCTGGTTGCACATGCCGGTTGACAAGATCGCTACGATAGTTTCAGTGTCGACCGAAAGGGATCACTGAGATGAGCGTCGGACGCGAGACCCGTCTGTCGGCCTGGATCGAGCGGTTCGCGGCCCACTTCGCCGAGGAGGGCATTCCGCTGATCGGCGGCCGCATCCTCGGCTACCTGCTGGTGTGCCAGCCGGTCGAGCGCACCGCGGCCGAGCTCTCGCAGGAGCTGGAGGCCAGCAGCGGGTCGATCAGCACGAACCTGAAGTACCTGGTCAACGTCGGCCTGGTGACCAAGCGGACTCGGCGCGGGCGGCAGGCGGCCGAGTACCGGATCAACGAGAAGGCCTGGACGGACTTCATCCAGCGCAAGCTCAACGCGATCGCCAGCGTCCAGACGCTCACCGAGGACGGCATGCGCCTGCTCAGCGGCGACCCCGAGCGTTCGATGCGGCTGAGGACCGTCGACCACATCTACGGTTGGCTCTCAGAGGAACTGCCCGCTTTGTGGGAGCGCAGGCCCGCCGCACCGAAGTAGCGTGGTGCCATGTGGCACCCGTTTCGCGATGACATCGAGTACTACGAGGAGCGGGCCCGGGGTCTGCTCGCCTCCGCGTGGGACGGCGTGCCGGGTGCGCTGGAAGTCTTCGACGACGTGCCGCTGACGGACGAGGGCGCGCACATGGTGCTCGCCAGGGCCCACGGCTGCGAGGACTGGAAGGCGCTCAGGGCCAACATCCGCAAGCCGCGCCCGTTCGCCCGCGCCTACCAGGCCATCGAGATGCAGAACCCCGGTGAGCTCAAGGCGATCATCACGCGCGACCCGTGGCTCGTGAAGGCCAGTGGCACCAACGGGAACGACCTGCTGGGGCTCGCGACGGCGAAGTGCGACGAACGCCTCGTCGAGGTGTTGCTCAACGACGGCGCGGACATCGACCACCAGAACGTCCACGGCTGGACGGCGTTGCACCAGGCGGCCTACGCGAACCTCCCGGGCCTGGCCGAGCTGCTGCTCGCCAAGGGGGCCCGCACCGACCTGGACGCACGGGGCGAGGGCGGCACACCGCTCACGGTCGCGTTGTTCTGGGGCAACGTCACAACAGCCGAACTCCTGGCGCGGCACGGAGTTCACCCGCCCAACCTGCGCACCGCGGCCGGCCTGGGCGACCTCGAACTGGCCACCGAACCGGAGGCCAGGCGCGGCTACTACCGGCCGCACAGCGGTTTTCCGCGCTGGTGGCCGACGAACGACCCGCAGGAAGTGCTCGACGAGGCGTTGTCGTGGGCCGCCCGCAACGACCGCACCGAGATCCTGGGCGACCTGCTCAAGCGCGGCGCCAGGATCGACGCGGACGTCTACCGCGGTACGGCGCTCGCGTGGGCGGCCTGGTGCGGGCTGGAGAACGCCACCCGCACGTTGCTCGACCTGGGTGCTAATCCCAACCAGCGCACGACTTTCGGTGGTCCGATGCACGGCGAGGGCGTGACGGCGCTGCACCTCGCGGCCGAACGCGGCCACCTGCGGGTCATCCGCGTCCTGCTCGACGCGGGCGCCGACCGCACCATCACCGACGTGAACTTCGAGGCCACGCCCGCGAACTGGGCAGGCCACAACGACCAGGGTGAGGCTCAGGCCTTGCTGAGCGCCTGATCGTCCGAAGCGGGCAGCTCGACCTCGTGCGTGCGCTCACGCGACGACGTCCACAGTGCCGCCGTGGCAACGACGACCGCGCCGGCGCCGAGCACGTGGATCGACACGAGCACCTCGGGCACACCCGTCCAGTACTGGACCATGCCCAGAACGCCCTGAGCGAGCACGACGCCGACGAGCGTCCAGTACGAGCGGGTGCGGGTGAAGAACCCGACCGCGATCAGCAGGCCCAGGAACAGGAACAGCAGGTCCGCGTGGATCTGCGCGAGCGTCTCCACCTCGACGCCCAGGCGCGGCGTCGACGCGTCACCGGCGTGCGGCCCGGCGGCCGTCACCCAGGTGCCGGCGAGCAGCAAAGCGCCCAGCACGACGGCCATGACGACCTGAAGCCTCATCAACGGCGCCGGCACCTTCAGCCGGACCGGGCCGTCGCCCTCGGACAGCGAGCTCACGAGGAGCACGGCCATCCACACCAGGCCCATCGAGATCATGAAGTGGATGGACACGGTGTACCAGGCGAGGCCCGTCAGCACCGTGATGCCGCCGACGACGGCCTGCACGGCCACGCCGACGAGCTGGACGAGCGAGAGCACGAGCACCCGCCTGCGTCGCGGCAGGTGGAACCACGCCGCCAGCACGCACAGACCCGCGATGATGCCGACGACACCGGTCAGCGTGCGGTTGCCGAACTCGACCCACTGGTGCAGGGCCGCGACCTCGGGGTGCTCCACCGGGACGACGCTGCCGTCGACGCACTCGGGCCACGTCGGGCAGCCGAGCCCGGAGCCGGTCACGCGGACGATCGACCCGGTGACCGCGATTCCGGCCTGCGCGATGACGACGGCAATCGCGAACGCGCGCTGCCAGGACACGAGGAAGGCGGTCAGCTTCGACACGCCACTGATGGTAGGTCTCGCTAGGTGAGTCGGGTCGTCCGGGTAGCCACAGCGCCCGCGACAACACCCCAGGCCACGAGCACTGCGACGGGGCCCACACCCGGAGCCGTGCCGTGCACCACAGAGGTTTCCAGGGCCTGGGCCAACGCCGCGGACGGCAGCAGGTGCACGAACCCGACGGGCACCGACAGCGCCACACCGCCGACCATCAGCAGCACGAACCAGATGATGTTCGCCAGCGCCAGCACGACGTCGGCCCGCAGCGAACCACCCAGCAACACACCCAGCGCGCCGAACGTCAGCGTGCCCAGGACGATCAGCAGCACCACCCACGGCAGGCCGCTCAACGGGAAGCGCCAGCCCAGGAACAACGCCGTGACGGCCAGCAACGCGATCTGGAGCGCGACCACGACCAGCGCGCCGCAGACCCGTCCGGCGACGAGCAGCCAGCGGGGCAGCGCCGAGGCCGAAAGCCGCTTCAGCACGCCGTAACGCCGGTCGAAGCCCAGCGCGATGGCCTGTCCGGTGAAGGCGGACGAGATGATCGCCAGCGCGAAGATCCGCGCGGTGGCGGAACCGACCCGCGGCTCCGGCATCGGGATCACCGACATCAGTGACAACGCCACCAGCAGCGCCAGCGGGATGATCACGGTGAGCAGGATCTGCTCGCCGTTGCGCAACGTCAGCATCGCCTCGGTGCGCGCGTGCACGAACAGCATGCGAGGCAGCGACCCGCGGCCGGGCGAGGGTGTGAAGGTGCCGGGAGCGAAGGTGGTCATGAGCGCAGCTCCCTGCCGGTCAGCTCCAGGAAAACGTCTTCGAGGCTGCGCTTGGCCACCGTCAGCTCCTCGGCCAGCACGCCCTGCTGCGCGCACCACGAGGTGACGGTCGAGACGACCTGCGGGTCGATCAGACCCTCCACGACGTACGCGCCCCGCGTCACCTCGCGCACCTTCAGCCCCTCGGGCAGTGCGGCGGACAGCAACGTGGTGTCGAGACCGGGCCGGGCGCGGAACCGCAGCTGCTGGTCGTCCGGCCGGTTCGCGGTCAGTTCGGCGGGCGAGCCCTGCGCGACCACGCGGCCCTCGTCGATGATCACGACGTCGTCGGCCAGAGACTCGGCCTCGTCCATGAGGTGGGTCGTCAGGAGCACGGTCACGCCGTCGTCCTTGAGAGCGGCCACCAGGTCCCACACCAGACGGCGTGCCTGCGGGTCCATGCCCGCGGTCGGCTCGTCCAGGAACACGAGCTCGGGACGGCCGATCAACGCGCACGCGAGCGACAACCGCTGCTGCTGGCCGCCGGAGAGCCTCTTGTACGGGGTGCGCACCGCGCCACCGAGCCCGAGGACGTCGATCAGCCACTTCGGGTCGTGCGGGTTCTTCGCGCACGCGGCCACGAGGTTCAGCATCTCCTCGGCGCGGATGCCGGGATACCCGCCACCGCCCTGCGGCATCACGCCGATGCGGGGCCGCAGCGCCTCGGCGCCGGCCGGGAGGCCCAGCACGCGCACCGAGCCGTCGTCGGCAGAGCGGAAGCCCTCGCAGATCTCGACGGTCGTCGTCTTGCCCGCGCCGTTGGGCCCGAGCAGGGCGAGAACGGTGCCGGGCTGCTGAACGAGATCGAGGCCGTCGACGGCGGTCTTCGAGCCGTATCTCTTGACCAGCCCCGACACTTCCACCGCAGGCTGGGGATTCGGGCTCACGAGCACGCAGCCTAGGCGGTCGGGACGATCCTCACGCAGCTGGGTCATTCGGCCCATTCGGAGAAGCACAGCTGAAAAAGGTGGGGCTAGCCCTACCCCGGTGACTCAGGGACACCTCAGGGTTCGCTCGGGGGAGTTCCCCATTGGTTGATCACGGCTTTCACAAGAGACTTTTCCCGTGATCCAAGCGGGGGAGAAAAGACGGGGACTGGTGGTCGGGGGACTGGTGTTCTCACTGGTCCCGATTTTCTACCTGCATGTGATGTCGGCAGGGCAGCTCAACCCGGTCACGGACGTGATCAGCGACTACGTGTTCGTGGACAACGGCACGGGCTGGCTCGCGGCGACGGCTCTTAGCCTCGCGGCCGTCTCGGCGTTGCTCGCCGTCAACCTGCGCGGTGTAGGCAGGTCAGCGCAGTGGCTGATCGGCATCTGGTCGGCAGGTCTGACCGTGTCGACGATCTTCCCGACCGATCCGACGGGGGCGCCGACGTCCATGTCGGGCTACATCCACCGGTACGCCGGCGCGGTCATGTTCATGGCGTTGCCGGCGGCGGGCGTGCTCATCGCCCGCAAATTTCCGGCCCTGCTCGGTGTCGCAATAACGGCGAGTGTCTCCAGCGCGGCTTTTCTGGTCAGTCACGTCTCCTTCGCCGGTTTCGAGGCACGCGGACTTACGGAACGCGTTTTGTTCGCATCGCTTTACGGACTCCTTTTCGCCATCGCGGCACTACAGGTGAGGCGCACCTCATGACCATGCTCGCCATCACGCTCGCCGTGTTCGGTGCCGTGTGCTTCGCCCTCGCGGCCCGCCTGCAGCACGACGCGATCGCCTCGACCGGAGCCCGTGCCAGTGTCCTGAGGCAGCCCCGGTGGCTCGGCGGGCTCGCGCTGCTCATCGCCGGTGCCGGGGTGCACGCCGCCGCGCTGGGCATGGCGCCGTTGACGGTCGTGCAGCCGATCGGTGTGCTCGCGATCGGCATGACCGCGTTGATGGAGCGCCGTTTCCGCGAGTTGCCGGCGATCCTGCTCACGACGGTGGGCGTGGGTGCGTTCGTGTTGCTCGCCTCGGGCAGTGCGACCGCGACCAAGGTCGTGCCGGACATCGAACTCACCGCCGGACTCGTGGCTCTCGGCCTGATCGCGGTGCCGGGCGTGATCGCAGCCCTTACATCGAACGCACGCGTTCGCGCTGTGGCGTTCGCATCAGCCGGTGGCGTCGCATACGGCTACGTGTCGGTGCTGATGCGCGCCGTCTCCCAGTCCGTGCAGCAAGGCGGTTTCGGGCTCTCGCACCTCGCGTCCGTGCTTGGCATCGCCCTCTCACTCGCCGTCGGAGGCTGGCTGGTCCAGCACGCCTACGCCGGCGGACCCCCTCATCTCGCCGTCGCCTGCCTGACCGTGGTGGACCCGCTGGTCGCCGTCGGCCTCGGCGCGTTCCTGCTCGGCGAAGCCGCGCATCTGTCTCCTGTGACCGGTGTCGCGCTGTTCGCCTGCGCTCTCGCCGCCGTTTGCGGCGTGTTCGCACTTGCTCGTCAACCTCGTGAAAACATCCGAACGGAGCTTCTCGTGAACACCTCCAGTGCGCTTCGCGTCGTCATCGCCGCCGACACGTTCCCGCCGGACGTCAACGGTGCCGCGCGATTCGCGCAGCGCCTGGCGGTCGGCCTCGCCGAGAAGGGGCACGACGTCCACGTCATCGCCCCGGACTCGCCCAGGGCCACGGAGATCCCCGGTGTGACGGTCCACCGGCTCCGGTCGCACCGGCTGCCGTTCTACCCGGACTTCCGCTTCTGCCTGCCGTGGCAGGCCTCCGAGGAAGCCGACGCGCTGGTCAAGTCGCTGAAGCCGGACGTCGTGCACGTGCAGGCGCACTTCGTGGTGGGCCGGTTCGTCCTGAACTCCGCCGTCGCCCAGGGCATCCCGACGCTCGCCACGAACCACTTCATGCCGGAGAACCTGTTCAGCCACGCCCACGTGCCGGCGTTCCTGCAGGGCATGGCCCGCAAGTTCGCCTACCGCGACCTGGCCCGCGTCTTCGGCCGCGCCGACGTGGTGACCGCGCCGACCCCGCGCGCCGTGCAGCTGTTGCACGACAGCGGTTTCCCGGCGGTGGCGGTGCCCGTGTCGTGCGGCATCGACATCGCCCGCTACCAGCGTTCCGTGACGCACAACGACCGGCCGACCGCGTTGTTCGTGGGCCGCCTGGACGAGGAGAAGCGCGTCGACGAGTTCCTGCGCGCCCTGGCCCGCGTGCCCGGCGCGTTCGGCGAGATCGTCGGCGACGGCACCTGCAAGGCGGAGTGGGAGCTCCTGGCCCGCGACCTGGAGATCACGGACCGCGTGCGCTTCCACGGCTTCATCTCCGAGGACGACCTGCTCGACGCCTACGCCCGCTGCGACCTGTTCGTCATGCCCGGCGTCGCGGAGCTGCAGAGCCTCGCCACGATGGAGGCGATGGCGGCGGGCAAGCCGGTGATCGCCGCGAACGCCATGGCGCTGCCGCACCTCGTGCACTCCGGCCGCAACGGCTGGCTGTTCGAGCCGGGTGATGTGAACCAGCTGGCCCAGCGCCTGCACACGCTCGTGCACGACGCGCCGATGCGGGCGCGGATGGGCGCGGCCAGCAGCGAGATCATCTCGCACCACGCGCTGGCCACGACGCTGGAGCGCTTCGAGGCGCTGTACGCGCGGGCGATGGGTCAGACGGCGCCGGTCATCGCACTGGCGGCCTGACCGCTCAGGGGGTTCACCTGCCCGGCCGCGTCACGCGGCCGGGCAGGTGGTCTTGTCGCGCGGCACGTCAGCCCTCGTCGGCGGGGAAGTCGGCGGACGCGCTGACCGCGGCCCACCTTCTCGGTCTCGGCGCTGCGCCGGGCCTCCGCCGCCAGCACCGTCTCGACCGCGGCGGCACCCAGCACGAGGCGGCGCGGCGGCTCGTCCGAGGCGACGACGTCGAGGATCACCTTCGCCGCGCGGGCGGGGTCGCCGGGCTGCCTGCCGTCGGTCTCGTCGCGGAAGCGGTTGATCGCCCCGAGGGTCTCCTCGTAGTCGGGGCCGACCTGGTGGCGGACCATCGACGAGCCCTGCCAGTCGGTGCGGAACGCCCCGGTTCGACGATCACGACCCGCACGCCGAAGGGCGCCACCTCGTTCGCCAGCACCTCGGAGAAGCCCTCCACCGCGAACTTCGCGGTCTGGTAGGCGCCCATCCCCGGCGTGCCACCCGCGCGGCCGCCGACGGACGAGAACTGCAGGAAGGTGCCGGACCGCTGCCGGCGCAGCACCGGCAGCGCCGCGCGGGTCACGTTCACGACGCCGAACAGGTTCGCCTCCACCTGGGCGCGGAAGTCGGCCTCGGACATCTCCTCGATGGGCGCGCTGTTGGCGTGGCCGGCGTTGTTGACGACCACACGGTCGCGCAGGAGATGCCCGCGCTGCAGCCCGGTCCTGCCGCCGCGCTCGTGGTCGAGACGTTCCTGCACGGCGTCGGCGCCTGAACCCCCTGTGACGAGGGTTGTGCCCGTCCCGGGCATTCCGCGCTGCCTCCAGCGTCATAAGTGTCATAGAAAGTGACCGCACCGTGGCCGACCCGGCGATCCGGCAGCGGCGTGAGGAGCTGGACGCGCGGATGGACGACGTCGCGCGAGTCGAAGCGCCGGTAGACGGTCCGCTTGTCCACCCCCGCCGCTTCGGCGACGTCGGCGATGCGCGCGAGGGGGTCCGCCGCGAACACCCGTGCCGCCGCGCGCAACACCGCCTGGATGTTGCGCGTCGCGTCGGCCCTCATTTGAGCTTCGCCTCGATCCGCTGCGCCACGGCCAGTCCGGCCGGGGAGAGCGTGAGCTCCGAGGGGTGTTCACCCTCGCCCTGGATGAGGAACCGGTACAGCGACGCGTGGCCCTCCAGCCGTTCGCGCAACGTCGCCGCGACGTCGCAGCCGGGCGGGTAGATCGCCGGAACGGCCTCGTCGACGAGCTGCTCGCGCAGCCGGCGGCGTTCGATGCGGGGCACGTACCAGGGCGTGATCAGCAGCAGTGTCAGGCCGAACGCCAGCGCCGTGCCGATGACCGCCTGCCAGCCCCAGCCGCGCGGCCCGATGACCAGCAGCGCGTCGGCGATCACGAGGTAGCCGATGCCGTAGACCACGGCCCACCCGGCGGTCGCGGCGGCGGGAGGCTCGGCGCGTTCCGTGCCCCACACGCCCTCGACGCGGCGCCAGCGCTGCAGCGACTTGCCGCCCGTCAGCGCCATGCGGACGCCGAACGCTCCACAAAGGATCGATACGGGAATCACCAGCCACGGCTTGGTGTGCAGCTCGAACTGCCACACCGACCAGACCATCCCGGCCACCACCAGTGTCACCGCCGCCTGCTTCCAGCGCCGCTGGATGATCCGCCACGGCCGGAAGTCGGCCAGCACGGCGAGCGGGGTGCGGATCGGGGACGGCAGTGAGCCGAGGACGAGCAGCGCCGCCACGACGAACGCGACACCGGCCACCGTGATCGTGCCGGTCGTGATCTCCGCCGTGTCGTCGGGCAGCCTGTCGACGGCTATGGCCGCCAACGGGATCACCGGTGACAGCAGCACCAGGCCGTGCAGCATCGTGCCGCTGCGCAGTGCCGCGTAACCGAAGGCGCCGAGCAGACTGGCCGCGCCGAGCGCCGCGCCGGGACCGGCGGCCCACGGCGGCAGCATGCCGAACAACGCCATGACGACCAGCGCGCCACCGATCGCGAGACCCAGCAGTCCCAGGAACTGCGCGAGCCTGCCGCCGCGGGTCAGGCCGGTGATCGTCCAGTAGGGGAGCAGGGCGGCACCCCGCAGCACCCGCGTCACGGGCCTCACCGCGGCGAGCCCGGACCGTTCGGAGTCGGCGACCGTGACCGCCACCGCGGCCGCGGTCGCGGCCGTGCGGATCATCTGGTCCGACGCCGCCTCCTGGGTCAGCGGCTCCCGGCCGATGCCCGCGCGGTCGAACGCGTTCAGCGCCGACATGCCCAGCGTGACCGTGTGCTCCTGCGGATACTCCAGGCGCCGCAACAGGTCCGCGTGCTCCTCCAGGAACAGCTCGCCCCGCGAACGCTTGTCCGCGCCGTCACCGCGGTCGGCGATGATCGCGGCCCGCAGCCGGGGGAGCTCCTCGCAGATGATCCGCCAGTGCAGGCCCCACGCGGCGAGTTCGGCGAGCTTCATCGACGACGGCGACAGCTCGTTCTCGGTCTCGTAGATGCCCGCGAGCTCCTTCTTGGCCTCCTCGGCGCACACGGCGACCTGCACCGGCAGCTCCAGGCCGAACATCGCCGTGACGACCTGGTCGACGACGGCCTGCGCGCGTTCCTCAGCGGTGCGCCGGTCGCCCGCCGGCCGGCCCAGCAGGTCCATGCGCCGCAACCGCCGCGGGTCGAACAGCACGCGGCACAGCATCGTGGCGCCGTCCAGCCGGCCCCAGATCCAGTCGTTGACCCGCCACGACCGCTTGAGGAACCCGGAGAACCGCGACAGCGAGGCGCCGCCCGCCTTGTCGTCGGCCGTGATCGACTGCTTCGCGAACGCGTTGCGCGTCTGCAACGACACCTGCACCAGCTCGACCGGCGTGTCCATCCCGGCCGAGGCGTCGTCGGACAGGCACGTGCCGGCGATCTCCAGCGCCAGCAGGCGGCTCAGCCACCTCTCGCTGTCACCGAGCCCGGCCTCGGACGCCACCGCCGGGGCGTCGAGCAGCGCGTGCCAGCAGACCAGCCCGCCGAGCTTCAGCCGGTGCTCGTCGAGCGCGGTGATCACCTGCTGCGCCGCTCCGGCGATCCTGCCGATCTCGGCCACCTGCGCCCTGACCTCCAGACCGAGATGCCCGTCGATCATGTGCTCGTGGTAGCTCGCGAGCCTGCCGGTCCAGTAGGTCTCGCCGACCGAGTCGGACGGCTTCCAGTCGAACAGCTCGTCCCGCAGCCTGCGCAGTTCCGCGCGGACCCTGTGCAGCTCGCGGCGGGCCGCGGTGACCTCGCCGGCCTGGGCCTCCGGCACCACCCACACGATCCGCTTGAGCAGGTCGAGCACCGACGCCCCGAGGCGTTCGGCCATCGTGATGCCCCACTCCCAGCCCACGTCCTCGCGGCACACCACGCCCGGCAGCCGCACGCCCGGCACGTACGGCAGGACGCCGTGCAGCTTCTTCCACTTGCGCTGCGCGGTCTCGGCGGCCCGGCGCGCCCGTTCGAACGACCAGTTCGCCGGATTCCCTCCTGCCAGCGCGAACTGCTGCGCCGTCACCTGCCGTGCCGCGAGCCGGATCTCGACGTCCTCGTAGTGGCCGAAGAGCTTGTCCGCCAGGGAGTACACCTCGCCGACGACGTCCTCGCCGCCCGCGTGCAACCGCTCCAGCAACGCCATCCGGCCGCCCCTGCTGCCGGCGGCACGCCGGTTGTGCTCCTCGATCTTCTCGACGTAGGTCCGGCCCGCCTGGCTGGACATCGCGCCCAGCAGCCTGCCGCCGGACCCGACCGTCGTCGGTCCCTTGCCGGAGGTGTCGGCCACCGGCTCGGAACCCAGTGGCTCGGCGTGCGGGAAGACCAGCAGCATCACCCGCCGCACCGGCCCGTCCGCCGGCATCCGGTCGATGGCTTCGAGGGCCTCCTTCGTCGGCGTGTTCACGAGAACACCGCCGTCGACCGCGAACCTGCTGCGGTCGCCGCCGCCGGCCCAGCTGGCGACGTCCGCCATGTCCGGGCGGTCCGGCGTGGCCTGGCCGCCGACCGGGATGAAGCTCGGCTCGAACGCGAACGGGAAGCTGGCGCTCGACCGCGCGGCCAGCGCGAGCTGCCGCACGCGGTCGTCGAGCGTCGCGGCCGCGAAGTCGTCCCTGGTCTCCTCGGTGACCCAGTTGTAGGGGTCGCGGCGGAACGAGAACGAGCCCTGGTGCACCGACTGGGTCAGCGGCTGCCCCAGGTCGTCGTAGGTCACCGCCGGAACGCCGCCGAGCAGCGTGGTGGTGATCCGCAGGTCGATCGGGCGTTCGTCGGGCTCGGTCGGCTCGAAGTCCGCGGTGAGCCGGGCCAGCGCCTCCTGCAGCCGGGGCAGGAAGAACTCGTCGCCCTTGAGCAGCGATCCCGGCTGGCCGCGGAACGGCGTCCGCAGCAGCTGTTCCATCCGGCCCTGCTCGGCCCAGAGGTCACGCAGCCTCGTCAGGTCGGCCTGCTTGTTGACCTGCGACAACGCCAGCGCGGCGCCGTTGATGCCGCCCGCGGACGTGCCCGCGATGACGTCGGCCCTCGCCGTGCAGCCGACCAGGTCCAGCAGTGGCTGGTACACCGATCCAGGCCTGGTCAGGCGGTCGAGCTCCAGCACGACGCCGCCCATCCAGACGGCGAGGCTCACACCACCGTTGAGCACGACGGCGAACCGGACCTCTTCCCGCGACATGGGTTGCTCGGACATGCCACGTCACCCCCTCCGGCGACGATCTTCCCCCTGCTGGTCTCTCGTTCGCCGGAGGTTCGGGGTTACCGCCCGGTGGACGTCAGACCTGCCCGCCCCCGGCGGGGTCGGACCTCAGGAACGGCCCGACCCGCTTGCGCGCGATCAGCACGCAGATCGCGAACGTGATCACGGCACCGGCGACCGCCTGCGGCACGGTGTAGGCACGCCCGTCGAACGCGGAGCCGGTCGGCGGCAGGATGATCGCGATGATCGCCGACGTCACCATGGCGAACATCCGGAACTTCGGCCCGACCACGGCCGTGGCCAGCGGGATCGCCGCCCACAGCACGTACCAGGGCTGCAGCACCGGCCCGAGCACCAGGATCGCGCCGAGCGCCGCGCCCAGGCCGTTCATCGCCTTGATCCGGCCCTTGAAGCTGCGCCACAGCAGCCCGACCGTGATCACCACGGACACGGCCTGCCCGAGCAGCCGGGTCAGCGAGATCATCGCCTCGGTGTGGTTGCCGAGGCCGAGCAGGATGCCGGTGCCTGCACCCAGGAACCCGAGCGCGGTCGGCGGCGACATCCACGACTTCACGGTCGACGCGACGTTCAGCGTCTCGACCCAGCCGAAGCCGAACCCGGTGCCGAGGCAGATCACCACCACCCCGACGGCGGCTATGACGGCCATGATCCCGGCCACGATCGCCAGGTGCTTGAGCTGCCCGCCCAGCTTGCGCGCCACCAGCACACCGAGGAACCCGAGCGCGGCCATCGCGGGGATCTTCACCATCGCCCCGCACACGATGACCCCGGCGCCCAGCGTGATCCAGGTCCACTTCAACGGTTCCAGCCCGCGCATCGCGAGCTCCAGGCCGACCAGCATCAGGCCGAGGGCCAGGCCGTCGTTGTGCACGCCGATGACGATGTGGAAGAGCACCAGCGGGTTCAGCGCGCCCAGCCACAGCGCGCCGACCGGCGGCACCCCGAACCGGGTCGCGAGCCGGGGCAGCGCCCACACGATCATCCCCAGGCCGACCAGCACGAGCAGCCGGTGCACGAACACACCGGACACCACGTGGTCGCCGGTCAGCATCGCGGTCAACCGGCCGAACGCGAGGAACAGCGGCCCGTACGGCGCGGGCGTCTCCCGCCAGATGTTCGGCACACCGCGCGTTAGCACGTGGTCGACGCCCAGCGCGTTGGCCGGCCCCAGCTCGTACGGGTCGAGCCCGCGCGCCGCGATCTCGCTCTGCGCCAGGTACGAGTACACGTCCCGGGAGAACATCGGCACGCAGAAGACCAGCGGAACGGTCCACATCAGCAGCGTGCGGTCCATCTGGCCGCGCGAGATCAGCCTCGGCCGGCCGGGCTTCACGAACCGGCCCAGCGCCAGCCAGGCCGACACGATCATGAAGATGCCGGTCCAGACGACCCCCATCGCGACACTGGGCATCCTCGAGAAAAGTCCGAGAACGGGCACGCCGTAGAGCGGCGAGTAGATGGGTGCGGCGCCGCCACCGAGCGATCCGACGGTCAGCAGCAACGCGCCGATGGTGCCCCAGCGGCGGACGATGTCCAGCTGGCGACGCTCCCGACCGTTCAAGAGGTCGCTCTCCGGAGTTACAGCTCCGCCGTTCGTGGACATGCCAGGAGGGTATCGAGCCACGTTCAGCCGTGAGTCAGGTCACCCTGTGACCGCGATCTTTGCGACCTCCGGCTAAATACGCAACACTGGTGTTGTGAAAAACGCCGAGAGCCACCTTGACGCCGTGCATCAGCACGACGGCAAGACTCGGCGTGCTGTCGCCAGGCTCCTTCTGGAGCAGGGCCCGGTCACCGCGGCGAGCATCGCCGAGGAACTGGGCATCAGCCCCACGGCCGTGCGTCGTCACATTGACGCGCTGCTCGCGGACGGTGAGGCGACGACGAGGGACGCACCTCGGCAGACCCAACGCGGTCGTGGCCGTCCCGCGAAGTTCTTCCTGCTGACGGACGCCGGACGAGCCCGGTTCGGCCACGCCTACGACGACCTCGCGGTCGCCGCTGTCAGGTTCCTCGCCCAAACAGGCGGGGAAGAGGCTGTGCGCGCTTTCGCGCAGAGCCGTGTCGACGCGCTCGTGGACCGGCACCGTTCAGCGATCGTGGCCCAGGTCACGCCCGCCGAACGGGCGAAGGCCCTTGCGACCGCGCTGACCAGGGAGGGCTACGCTGCGTCGGCGCGAAACGTCGGGGTGGGTGAGCAGTTGTGCCAGCACCACTGCCCAGTCGCCCACGTTGCCGCCGAGTTCCCTCAGCTGTGCGAGACCGAGACGGAGACGTTCGCGAACCTCCTCGGTACCCACGTGCAGCGCCTCGCGACGATCGCCCGCGGCCACGCCGTGTGCACGACGCACATCCCGAACGTTCCACGGATCCCAGATGATGGAGGGGAGCCCGCATGACTACCGCTGCCGAGCAGCGCACGCCCACCACGGTGCAGTCTCCGCTCACGCAGGAAGAGACCATTGCGTCTCTCGGCAACTACGAGTTCGGCTGGGCCGACTCGGACACTGCCGGCGCGAGCGCTCGCCGAGGCCTCAGCGAGGATGTCGTCCGCGACATCTCGGCGAAGAAGAGCGAGCCCGAGTGGATGCTCGAGTACCGGTTGAAGGCGCTGAAGCTCTTCGACCTCAAGCCGATGCCGAGCTGGGGCGCTGACCTCTCTGGGATCGACTTCGACTCGATCAAGTACTTCGTGCGGTCCACCGAGAAGCAGGCCACCAGCTGGGAGGACCTGCCCGAGGACATCAAGAACACCTACGACCGCCTGGGCATCCCCGAGGCCGAGAAGCAGCGCCTCGTCGCCGGCGTCGCGGCCCAGTACGAGTCCGAGGTCGTCTACCACCAGATCCGCGAGGACCTGGAGCAGCAGGGCGTCCTCTTCCTCGACACCGACACGGCGCTGAAGGAGCAGCCGGAGCTCTTCCGGGAGTACTTCGGCTCCGTCATCCCCGCGGGTGACAACAAGTTCTCGGCGCTCAACGCCGCGACGTGGTCCGGTGGCTCGTTCATCTACGTGCCGAAGGGCGTGCACGTGGACATCCCGCTGCAGGCCTACTTCCGGATCAACACCGAGAACATGGGTCAGTTCGAGCGCACGCTGATCATCGTCGACGAGGGTGCCTACGTGCACTACGTCGAGGGTTGCACCGCGCCGATCTACTCCTCGGACTCGCTGCACTCGGCCGTGGTCGAGATCATCGTGAAGAAGGGCGGCCGCTGCCGCTACACGACGATCCAGAACTGGTCGAACAACGTCTACAACCTGGTCACCAAGCGCGCCAAGGCCGAAGAGGGCGCGACCATGGAGTGGGTCGACGGCAACATCGGCTCCAAGGTGACCATGAAGTACCCGGCCGTCTTCCTGATGGGCGAGCACGCCAAGGGCGAGGTCCTCTCGATCGCGTTCGCGGGCGAGGGCCAGCACCAGGACGCCGGCGCCAAGATGGTCCACATGGCCCCGCACACCTCCTCGACCATCGTGTCGAAGTCGGTGGCGCGTGGCGGTGGCCGCACGTCGTACCGCGGCCTGGTCCAGGTCAACAAGCGGGCGCACCACTCGAAGTCCACGGTGAAGTGCGACGCGCTGCTGGTCGACACCATCAGCCGCTCGGACACCTACCCGTACGTCGACGTCCGCGAGGACGACGTGCAGATGGGTCACGAGGCCACGGTCTCGAAGGTCTCCGAGGACCAGCTGTTCTACCTGATGTCGCGCGGCCTGAACGAGGACGAGGCCATGGCGATGATCGTGCGCGGGTTCGTCGAGCCCATCGCGCGCGAGCTCCCCATGGAGTACGCCCTCGAGCTGAACCGCCTGATCGAACTGCAGATGGAAGGGGCCGTCGGCTGACATGGCCGCCCTGTCGACTCAACCTCACTCCCACGGAGCTCGCCAAAAAGATGGGCACAGTCCCGTCAGTCCCGTCTCCTCGCGCGCTGCGCACTTCACGTCCTACGACGTGGACGCGTTCGAGGTGCCGGGCGGCCGTGAGGAGATCTGGCGCTTCACGCCTCTCAAGCGTCTTGCCGGTCTGCACTCCGGCGCTGCGGCAACGGGTACCGCTGCCGTCGAGGTGAACGCCGCCTCCGGTGTCACCGTCGAGACGGTCGGTCGTGACGACGACCGCCTCGGCAAGGCCGGCGTTCCCGGTGACCGCGTCGCGGCGCAGGCCTACTCCTCGTTCGAGCAGGCCACGATCGTGACGCTGCCCGGTGACGCGAAGACCGAGCCGACCACCGTCACGGTGACCGGCGCGGGCACCGGAACCGTCGCCTACGGCCACATCCAGATCAAGGCCTCGCAGTTCGCCGAGGGCACCGTGATCCTGGACTTCCGCGGCTCCGGCGCGTACGCGGACAACGTCGAGTTCCTCGTCGCGGACGGCGCTCACCTCACCGTGATCACCATCCACGACTGGGCCGACGACGCCGTGCACGTCTCGCAGCACCACGTGAAGCTCGGCCGCGACGCGACCATCAAGCACACCGTGGTCACGCTCGGCGGCAACGTCGTGCGCGTGACGCCGGTCGTGCAGTACGCGGGTCGCGGTGGCGACGCGGAGCTGTTCGGTCTGTACTTCGCGGACGCGGGCCAGCACCAGGAGCACCGGCCGTTCATCGACCACGGGCAGCCCAACTGCCGCAGCAACGTCGTCTACAAGGGCGCGCTGCAGGGCGAGGGCGCGCACGCGGTGTGGATCGGCGACGTGCTCATCCGTGCCGCTGCCGAGGGCACCGAGACGTTCGAGCTGAACCGGAACCTGATCCTGACCGACGGCGCGCGTGCCGACTCGGTGCCGAACCTGGAGATCGAGACCGGCGAGATCGAGGGCGCGGGCCACGCCAGCGCCACCGGCCGGTTCGACGACGAGCAGCTGTTCTACCTGCAGGCGCGCGGCATCCCGGAGGACCAGGCACGGCGTCTCGTCGTGCGCGGCTTCTTCCAGGAGCTGATCGCGAAGATCCACGTCCCCGAGGTGCGCGAGCGCCTCGAGGCCGCCATCGAGGCAGAGCTCGAGGCGGTCGGCACGTGATCAAGGTGTGTGCACTGTCCGAACTGGACGACCGCAAGCCGTTCGCCGCCAGTGTCGACGACGTCGACGTCGTGCTGGTGCGCGACGGCGAGCGGGTGCACGCCCTCGCGGATCTGTGCTCGCACGCCGCGGTGTCGCTGAGCGAGGGCGAGGTCTCCCGCAAGGGGATCGAGTGCTGGTTGCACGGGTCGTGCTTCGACCTCGAGACCGGCCGGCCCTCCTCGCCGCCCGCCAGCGAACCGGTCGACGTCTACGCCGTCGACATCCGTGACGGAGACGTGTTCGTCGACGTCACCGTCACCACGAACTGACTGACTTCTAGCTACACCACCAGGAGAACGGCAAGTCATGGCCACCCTTGAGATCAAGGACCTGCACGTCTCGGTCGTCAGCGAGGACGCTCCCAAGGAGATCCTCAAGGGCGTCGACCTGACGATCAAGGCCGGCGAGACGCACGCCATCATGGGCCCCAACGGCTCCGGCAAGTCCACGCTGTCCTACGCGATCGCCGGTCACCCGAAGTACACGATCACCTCGGGCACCGTCACGCTCGACGGTGAGGACGTCCTCGAGATGTCCGTCGACGAGCGCGCCCGCGCCGGCCTGTTCCTCGCCATGCAGTACCCGGTCGAGGTCCCCGGCGTCTCGATGTCGAACTTCCTGCGCACCGCCGCCACCGCCGTCCGCGGCGAGGCCCCGAACCTCCGCCACTGGGTGAAGGAGGTCAAGGGCGCGATGGCCGACCTCGACATCGACCCGGCGTTCGCCGAGCGTTCGGTGAACGAGGGCTTCTCCGGCGGTGAGAAGAAGCGCCACGAGATCCTGCAGCTGGGCCTGCTCCAGCCGAAGGTCGCGATCCTCGACGAGACCGACTCCGGTCTCGACGTCGACGCCCTGCGCGTCGTGTCCGAGGGCGTCAACCGCTACAAGGCCTCCGGTGAGGTCGGCGTCATGCTGATCACGCACTACACCCGGATCCTCAAGTACATCCAGCCGGACTTCGTGCACGTCTTCGCGAACGGCCGGATCGTCGAGTCCGGTGGCCGCGAGCTGGCCGACGTGCTCGAGTCCGAGGGTTACGTGAAGTACACCGGATCCAAGGAAGCCGCAGCACTGTCCTGACGTAACTGTGTTGGATTTTTGCGGTAGTTGAGAGGAGGCGCTGTGACCACCACCGCAGCACCACTGGACGTAACCGCCCTCAGGGCGGACTTCCCCATCCTGTCTCGCACCGTTCGTGACGGGAAGCGCCTGGTCTACCTGGACTCCGGCGCCACCTCGCAACGCCCGACGCAGGTACTGGACGCTGAAAAAGCTTTCCTGCAGCAGCACAACGCCGCTGTGCACAGGGGAGCCCACCAGCTCGCGGAGGAAGCGACCGACGCGTACGAGGGTGCGCGTCAGCGCATCGCGGACTTCGTCGGCGCCGACTTCGGCGAGCTGGTGTTCACCAAGAACGCCACCGAGGGGTTCAACCTCGTGGCGTACGCGATGGGCAACGCCGCGACCTCGGGTCCCGAGGCCGCGCGCTTCGTCGTGGGTCCCGGCGACGAGATCGTCGTGACCGAGATGGAGCACCACGCGAACCTCGTTCCGTGGCAGCAGCTCGCTTCCCGCACGGGTGCGACGCTGAAGTGGTTCACGCTGACCCAGGACGGTCGTCTCGACCTGTCCGATGTGGACAGCGTGATCACGCCGCGCACCAAGGTCGTCGCGTTCACGCACCAGTCGAACGTGACCGGCGTGATCAACCCGGTCGACGTGCTCGTCGCGGCCGCGCGGAAGGTCGGCGCGCTGACGGTGCTGGACGCGTGCCAGTCCGTGCCGCACAGCCCGGTCGACTTCCGCAGGCTCGGCGTCGACTTCGCGTCGTTCTCCGGCCACAAGATGCTCGGCCCGTCCGGCATCGGTGTCCTCTACGGACGTCGTGAGCTGCTGGAGGCGTTGCCCCCCTTCATCACCGGCGGCTCGATGATCGAGCTGGTCAAGATGGAGGGCTCGACGTTCGCCCCGCCGCCGCAGCGCTTCGAGGCCGGTTCGCCGATGACGTCCCAGGCCGTCGGTCTGGGTGCCGCGGTGGACTACCTCAGCGTCGTCGGCATGGAGCGGATCAACGCTCACGAGCACGCGCTGACCGTCGCCGCGCTGGAAGGTCTTTCGGGCGTCAAGGGTGTTCGCCTGATCGGCCCGCAGGACGCGGTCGCCAGGGGTGGCGCCGTGCCGTTCGAGATCGAGGGCGTCCACCCGCACGACGCCGGCCAGGTGCTCGACAGCCTGGGCATCGCCGTGCGCGTCGGCCACCACTGCGCGTGGCCGCTGCACCGCTGCCTGAACGCCCAGTCGTCGGTGCGCGCGTCGTTCTACCTGTACAACACGCTGGACGAGGTCGACGCACTGGTCGACGGCGTCCGCGAGGCGCAGAAGTTCTTCGGGGTGGCCTGATGCAGCTCCAGCAGATGTACCAGGAGATCATCCTGGACCACTACAAGAACCCGCACGGCCGAGGCCTGCGCGACCCGTTCGACGCGGAGTCGTTCCAGGTCAACCCGACCTGCGGCGACGAGGTGACCCTCCGGGTCCACCTGGTCGACGACGTGGTGATGGACGTTTCCTACGACGGCCAGGGCTGCTCGATCAGCCAGGCCTCGACGTCGGTGTTGACCGACCTCGTCGTGGGTAAGCCGGTGGGCGAGGCTTTCAAGAAGCTGGACGCGTTCGTCGAGCTGATGCAGGGCCGCGGCAAGGTGGAGCCGGACGAGGACGTCCTCGAGGACGGCATCGCCTTCGCCGGTGTCGCGAAGTACCCGGCGCGCGTGAAGTGCGCGCTGCTGGGCTGGATGGCCTTCAAAGACGCAGTAGCACGAAGCCAGGGAGCAGCATGAGCACCGAAGAAGTCGTCCGGGGAGCCGAAGGCATGCCGGTCTTCGAGCCCAAAGCTGACGTCGCCGCGCTGGACGACCTCGAAGAGGCGATGCGCGACGTCGTGGACCCGGAGCTCGGCATCAACGTCGTCGACCTCGGGCTCGTCTACGACATCCACGTCGACGAGAAGAACGTCGCCACCATCGACATGACGCTGACGTCCGCGGCCTGCCCGCTGACCGACGTCATCGAGGACCAGACCCGCGCGGCCCTCACCGGTGGCGCAGGCGGCGGCCTCGTGTCGGACTTCCGCATCAACTGGGTGTGGATGCCGCCGTGGGGCCCGGAGAAGATCACCGATGACGGCCGCGAGCAGCTGCGCGCGCTGGGCTTCACCGTCTGACGTTCCCCCGGAGTTGGAACGGCGCGCATCCATCGGGTGCGCGCCGTTGCCGTTTCAGGCCAGGCCGAGTTCGGTGCCAACGTCTACGGCTCTTGGTAGGGCGGTTTTCCGTTGGGCACGTCGTCCGGGAACACGGGACACGTGACGGCCCCGGACACGAATCCGCTGACGAAGTCGAAGAGTCCGCCGCCGAACTCCCACCAGTCGACCAAGTCGGTGATCACGATGGTCCACCGGTCAGGTTCGCCGTCGGCCAGCCAGAAGCAGTGATCGCCGTTCACGGTGTTCCCCCACGGAAGCAACCCGGGTGTTTCCGGGTACAGGCCGTGCGGGAACTTGATGTTGCCGTTTCTCCTGGTCTCCCGGAGCCGGTCCAGCACAGCGGGAGCGACGTGCGTCCAGTTGCTGTGGTCGTGCTTCCCTGTCGGGTGCGTGATGCGGAGAAACTGTTCCAGCGCGAGCGCCGGGTAGGTCTCCACCAGCACGCGGTAGTCCGAGGGCAGGTCGGTGCCCAGCAGCGATCGCACCCTGTTCCAGTCGGTGGGCTCCGGCGGGCGTTCCGGAGCGCCGATCAGCCGGATCCAGTCATCAGTACCGGTCAACGTGAATCACCGTCCCAGAAGGATGTTCACCAGGACTTCGTGAAGGCAGTGATCCCGGTTTCCTCTGCATGCAGAGGGATCATGGACGGTATCAGCTCGTCCCGTGGTGGACCGGCGTGGAGACGCGTACTTCAGCCGACCGGCCCGCCGAGCGATCACCGACGACGGCCTGAGCAGCGTTCCGCTCGACCAGAATTAAATGCGTTGCAAGCGTGCGAGAAGGTCGCATAGCTTGATCCCATCACGAACAACAGAGATCAACCGGAGGAAGACATGCTTGCCAACGCACAGCTCGCGGGATGGCGAATTCTCGCCCTCGTCGCCGGCGGTCTGCTGGCGGTGGCGTGGGGCTCCACGCCATGACCTGATCCCCAGGTCATGACCTCGGAGCCGCCCACGGAGAACGTGGGCGGTTTTCTTTTTGCCACCCCCATGCCGATGAGCTTTGGAAGCGGAACGGATTCCAAACCCGTTACCCGAGGGTTCGATTCCTTCCATCGGTGCTGCTCGAAAACAATGCGGTCGTGGTGAACTCGGCGGACACGTCGGTCTTCCAAACCGAAGCAGAGGGTTCGATGCCCTCCGGCCGCTCGCTCTGAAAGTGGATCTAGCCCAACTGGCAGAGGCACATGGTCGAGGGCCATGACAGTCGGGGTTCGACTCCCCGGATCCGCACGCCCCGGTAGCCCAACGGAAGAGGCAACGCGCTCAGAACGCGTCCAGTGCAGGTTCGAATCCTGCCCGCGGCACTGCACAACTGAATCAGGGGGACGCGCCGGCGCGCAGGTGATCCTTGCAAGATCGCCCTGGAGGGTTCGACACCCTCGTCTTCCACCGTCCCGTAGCTCAGTCCGGTGAGAGCGTCCGTCTGATACGCGGTAGGTCCCAGGTTCAACTCCTGGCGGGACGACCACCGTCCGGTAGCTCAGCGGAAGAGCGTCTGCCTTACAAGCAGAGGGTCCCAGGTTCGAACCCTGGCCGGACGACCACCGTACAAAGGAACTGTGGATCACAGCAGCAGAGCGCTCTCGGGCGCGGGCGCCCTCTTCTTCGACGAAGCAGGGCGCCTCCTGCTCGTGGAGCCCACCTACAAGCCGCACTGGGAGATCCCGGGCGGGGTGATCGAGCACGGCGAGACGCCGAGCGAGGCCTGCCGCCGCGAGATCGAGGAGGAACTGGGCCTGGTCAGGGAACCCGGCCGCCTGCTCGTGGCCGACTGGGCACCGCGCGACGGCGAGGACCGCGTCCTGTTCGTCTTCGAAGGCGGCCTGCTCACCGCGGACGACGACATCCGCCTGCAGGCCGAGGAGCTCAGGTCGTACGAGTTCGTGCGCCCGTCCCAGGTCGGGGAACGCCTGATCCCCAGGCTCGCCCGCAGGGTCGCGGAAGCGTTGCGAGCAAGGGAATCAGGCGAGACCCGGTACCTGGAGCACGGCAGGTCGCGTCAGGCGTAGACCCGTTCGACGAACGCCGCCAGCTTGTCCTCCGGCAGGTGCCTCGCGAGGTCCGCCTCGGACACCATGCCGACCAGCCGGTGGTTCTCGATCACCGGCAGTCGCCGGATCTGGTGCTCTCCCATGGTCTCGAGCACGTGGTCCAGCGGGTCCTCCGCGTCGACCCAGTGGACGTGGCCGCCGAACTCGCCGGCGCGGGTCGTCGCGAGGTCCAGCCCGTCCGCCACGGCCCTGATCACGATGTCGCGGTCGGTGATGATCCCGTGCAGCCGGTCGTCCTTGCCGCAGATCGGCAGGGAACCGACGTCGAGGTCCCGCATCATGCGGGCGGCCTCGACGAGGCTCGCGTCCTCGGCCACGCACTGCACTCCGGGGTGCATGATGTCGCGCGCTGTCGTCACAACCTCCTCCTTCCGGCCTTTCCCTCAGCATCCGCCCACCTCGACGACCCCGCAGTTCAGTACTCTGAACGGCGTAAGGCCTTGCCCTGCAAACGGCCCATAGTGCTACTCTCTGTGTTCCTAGGGTTACGCAGTTGCCATCTCCGGGGGCCGTGATGAGGCTGTTGGCGCGACTGACCGACGATCCCTGGGGCGGCATTTCACCGTCCGTGTACGAGACGGGCCGGCTCGTCGCGCTCGCGCCGTGGCTCGCCGGCCACGACGCCAGGATCCGGTACCTCCTCGACACCCAGCACGCCGACGGCACTTGGGGCGGTCCCGGTGAGTACGCGCTGGTCCCGACGCTGAGCGCGGTCGACGCACTCGGGCGGCACCCCTCGGCGCGCCGAGGCCTCGAAGCACTGCGCAAGCTGCTCAGTCCGCCGGTGAAGCTGCCGGACACGGTCGCCGTCGAGCTCATCGTGCCCGCGCTCGCGGAGAGGCTCGGGCTGCGCACGCCGCTCGACCCGCGCCTGGTGCACGCGCTGAGGCGACGCCCGCTGCCGGCCAAGCTCTGGCACACCCTGGAGATCTTCGGTCCCCGTCCCGAGGTCACCGCGGTCGGCGGCATCGTCGCCGCCAGCCCCGCCGCCACCGCGGTCCAGCTCCAAGGCCCCGTGCCGGGAGCGAGCCTCGACTACCTGGAAGCCGTCCAGGACCGACACGGTGGTCCCGTCCCCGCCGGGGTCCCGGTCCCGCTGTTCGAACGCTCCTGGATCGTCGTCGCCCTCAAGTCCGCGGGCCTGGACGTCCCCGAAGGTGTGGACGGCCAGATCGAAGCCGCGATCGGCCCTCACGGAGCGTCGGGCGGACCAGGACTCCCGGCTGACGCCGACGACACGGCCACCGCACTGCACGCCCTCGCGTTGTGCGACAGCCCCGGCCCCGTGGAGATCCTCGACCGGTACCGGGAAGCCCGCCACTTCGCCTGTTTCCTGGACGAGCGCACACCGTCGACCAGCACGAACGCCCACGCGCTGCAGGCCCTCGGCCACGACCGCGAACTGGAGGAGTGGCTGCGGGACATGCAGGAACCGGCGGGCAACTGGCGTGACAAGTGGCACGCCTCGCCCTACTACGCCACCGCCTGCGTCACGAACGCCCTGCAGGGCAACGAGAAAGCCGTCGACTGGGTGCTCGGCACGCAACACGACGACGGTTCGTGGGGCCGGTGGGAAGGCACCTACGAGGAGACCGCCTACGCCCTCCGCATCTTGGCGCACTCGGCACGGGACGTCACGAGGGCCATGAGCCGTGGCGCGAAGTTCATGCACGAGTGGGGAGACCGCGAGCACCCGCCGCTGTGGCACGACAAGGACCTTTACACCCCAACGAGAATCGTGCGGGCGGAAGGCGCGGCCGCGCTCCACCTCGCCTGCGCGGTGCGCCGGTGAACCGCACCGAGCTCGGCTTCAGGCTGCGCCTGATCCCGTTCCTCGACTCGGTGGAGAGCGTCGAGGACGGCATGGTCAGGCTCCGGGACCGGCGCTGGCTCGTCTGGCACCCGGACGTCATGTCCGCCCTGTTCCGCACCGACCGCGACCTGCGGCACCCGCCGAGCCGCACGCTGAGTCCGTTGCTGGGCAACCGATCCGTGCTGTGGCTCGACGGTGCCGAGCACACCGCGTACCGGCGCACGCTCGCTCCGATGCTGCGCGGGAACCGCTATCAGGCGTTGATCGAGGAGATGGTCGAACGCTCGATCGCCGCACTGCCGAGCGGCCCGACCAGTCTCCCGGAGTGGACCAGGAAGCTCACGCTCCGGATCATCGGCCGCATCGTCTTCGGCGTGGACGACGACGAGCTGCTGACCGCGTTCACCCGCTGGCTGGACCACCGGCTCGGCAGCCGCGTCCGCACCCTCGCGCACCGCTACCTGACTCCGGGCGGCACCAGGTCCGACCCGCACCTCGACGCGATGCTGCTGCACCGGGCACGCACCGCCGAACCTCCCGCCCTCGCGGCCTTCCTGCCACCCGAGGACCTGCGCGACCAGGTCGTCTCACTCCTGTTCGCGGGTCACGAGACCACGGCGAGCGCCGCCGCGTGGACGTTGTACTGGATCAGCCGGACGCCGGGTCTGGCCGAGAGACTCGACGACGACCTGCTCGACGCCACGATCAGGGAGTCGCTCAGGCTGTCCCCGCCCGCGACGCTGGCCGGGAACCGGATGAGCGCCGACGGCATGGTGATCACCCCGAGCATCTACCTCGCGCACCGCCGCGCCGCGACCTACGAGAACCCGCACGTCTTCGACCCCGATCGCCGGCCACCGCCACCCGGCGCGTTCTTCCCGTTCGGCGGGGGAGTGCGGCTCTGCCCCGGCAGGGACCTGGCGCTGCTGGAGATCCGCCTGATCGTCACGGCGTTGCTGCGGCACAAGCGCATCGAGATCGGTTCCCCGACCAGCACACCCCAGTTGCGCGGCGCCGCGATGGCGCCGCCGCCGAGCCTCGCGATGGTGGCCACTTGCCGGCGCTGACCTACCTCCACCGCCTGGAACACCCGTTCGGCGTGCACTACGCGTGCGCCGCCTCGTGGGGTGCCTGTTACGCGACGAGATTCGACCTCGCCGTGGTGATCGCGGTGCTCGCGAACTTCGTCGCGATCATCTCCGGCAACCCCCTCAACGCCTACGCCGACGTCCGCAACGACATCCACACCACGGACAAACGTCATCTGGCGCAGGCGGTCGGGGAGATCGGCGCCCGGAAGGTCCTTGCGCTGGCGATCTTCGAGATGATCTTCGCGCTCGCGCTGGCCGTCGCCGTGTCCTGGAGGGTCGCGATCGGGGTCGGGCTGATCCTGGTGCTGTACCTGGCCTACAACCTCGAACCGATCAGGCTGAAGCGGCGCGGGTACGCCGGTCCGGTGGTGCTGGCGATAGCCGCCGGACTGCTGCCGAGCGTGACGGCCTACGCGGCGGCCGGGGGACAGGCCGACCCGGCGGTGTGGCTGGTGTTCTCCGGGGTCGCCGCCCTCGCCACGGGCCGGGCGCTCTGGTGGGCCGTCCCCGACCGGGCCGGCGACGCCCGCGTCGGGTCGCACACCCCGGCCGTCCTGTACGGCACGCGGCACGCCGTCAACGCGACCACCCAGCTGACCGTCGGAGGACTGCTGCTGGTCGGCGGCGGACTGTGGTTCCGGTTCGGCCCGTTCTGGGCGGCCGTCGGCGTCGTGGCGTGCTCGGCGTTCCTGCTCGCCCGTGACCTGCCGACGGCCGGGCAGCAACTGCGCTACGGCATGACCACGGCGGTCGCGTCGACGGTCGTGCTGGCCGCGATCCCGTTGCTGGCCTAGGCCTGTCCTGTAGGTCCGTTCGATGAGAGTCGCGGTCGAGAGTCCCGGAGGCGGTGTCGCCGCAATGCCCTCATACCGGGCGTATTCGGGCTTTGCGGCGGTGCCGTCTCCGGGGCCTTCGGCCGCGACTATCGCCGACGAGACCTACAGGCCTAGAGCTTGCGTGCGAGACCGCCGGACCCCTGGAAGTTCTCCGGGTTGCGGTCCTGGACCTCGCCGGGATCCGGTTCCCACAAGGGGATCGGCACCACGCCCGGCGCGAGGACCTCCATGCCGTCGAAGAACCGCACGACCTGGTCCGGGTACCGGAACGTGAACGCCGGCAACGGCTGATCCCCGTACATGGCACCGAAAAGCCCGACCGCGGCGAGCATGAACGGGTCGCGGCACGTGTGCGAGAGCCCGAGGTAGCTGCCGGGTGCCAGCGCGTCGAGGTACCGGGCGAGGACCTCGTGCGGTTCCGCCTCGTCCGGGACGAAGTGCAGCACGTCCAGCACCAGCAGCGCGACCGGCTGCGACAGGTCCAGCGTCGAGCGAACCTCCTGCGACTCCAGCACCTTCTCCGGATCGCACAGGTCCGCGCACAGGTACGAGACGCGCGGCTCGTCCGCGACGATGGCCTGGCCCTCGGCCGCCACCGCCGGGTCGATGTCCACGTACACCACGCTCGCGCCCGGCGCGACGAGGTGCACGTTGTCCGCGGTCGGCAGGCCGGAGCCGAGGTCGAGGAACTGCCGCACGCCGAGGGCGGTCAGTCTCCTGACCACCCTGCCCAGGTACGCGCGGTGCGTGCGGCACAGGTACGGCAGGTGCGGTGCCGCGGACACGAGGTGGACCGCCAGCTCCTGGTCGGCCTCGCTGTTGTGCGTGCCGCCGAGCCAGTAGTCCCTGACCCGTGCGGTGTTGGGAAGCTCCGGACCGTTCACTCCCGGTGCCCAGATGGGGGTGGCCACGGGGGACTGACTACCGGATCGCAGCATGGAGGCACACCAAGCCTGCGCCACATCTACCCGATCGAGTGAACGGGCTCAGGCCGGTGAGGTCTGCGCCACCAGGAACCGCACCACGTCGTCCAGCCTGCCGCGCCGCGCGAACGCCCGGCGCTGCCGCACCGCCCCCGTGCCGTCGAGCAGCAACCGGTCGATCGCGGTGGTCACCATCTCGTGGTCACCGGAGAACTCCAGCGCCGGCCTGATCCACCGCAGCAGTGACGCGACGATCGACGACGCGGGTGTGGGCGCGCCCGTCACCGGGTCGATGCCGAAGCCCTCCAGGCCGTCACGCGCGGCCCGCCACATCGCGACCTTCAGCAGGTGCGGCGGCACGTTCACCGGCGCGGTACCCGAAGTCAG
Source organism: Lentzea kristufekii (assembly GCF_033949925.1). Classification (NCBI taxonomy): domain Bacteria; kingdom Bacillati; phylum Actinomycetota; class Actinomycetes; order Pseudonocardiales; family Pseudonocardiaceae; genus Lentzea; species Lentzea kristufekii. Next base: position 4,319 of record NZ_JAXAVV010000015.1, on the reverse strand, counting down.
TGCGGTGGCGGCGATCCCGCGCACCAGAGCGGCCATCAGCACCGCCTCCTCGACCGTCGGCGCGACGTCGGAGACCCGCAACTCCAGCGTGGGGTGGCGGGCGGAGAGCCGGACGTCCCAGTAGAGCATCCCGGCATCCATCGCCGCGCCGCTCGCGACGATCTCCTCCCGTGCCGCGTAGTACTCGGCCGCGGAGTCGAAGTGCGGCGGCGCACCCGAAGTGGGCCAACGGTTCCAGACCACGTACCGCCAGCTCGCGTACCCCGTGTCGCCGTAGAGCCAGTACGGCGAGTTCGCGCCCAGCGCCAGCAACGTGGGCAGCCACGGCCGCAGGTGGTTGCTCACGAAGATCTTCGACTCGTCGTCGGGCAGGCCGACGTGCACGTGACAGCCGCAGATCGCGAGGTCGTTGGTGAGCGCGCCCATCTCCTGCGCCATCCGGTGGTAGCGCGGGGAGTTCGTCAGCGGCGTCGGCATCGTGAGGCCCAGCACGGGCGTTCCGGTCGCGGCCAGCCTCGCGTCGTGACGTGCGGCCCGTTCGATCAACGCCCGGCGCGCCACGACCAGCTGCTCGCGCAGCACGGCCATGTCCGTGCAGATGCCGCTGGCCGATTCCACCTGGTATTGCGCGATTTCCGGCTGCAGGTCCACCTCGAACCGGTCCGCGCCCGCCAGCACTTCGTTGGCACGGTTGGCCAAATGGCCCGAGGAGGCTTCGACGAGAACGAATTCTTCTTCCACGCCAACGGTGAGGAGGCCGTCAGTGCTTCTGCGCTGCGCGGGTACCGCTTGAGTTCTGCTGCCGACCTGCACGCCGAACCTCCTGTGCACTGAGTAGCACTCTCGATGCTATGAGTGATCAGCGCGCCGCACAGGAGGCGTTCGGTTGTACTTGTTAACTCACCGCGCGTTGCGCGACACCACGCAGCACGTCGCGTCGTTCGGTGCCCGGCCGGCCCATGACCCAGCTGGACCCGGCGAGCGACTTCGCGTGCTCCTTGACTGGCGCCAACAACCGCGACACCTCGCGATACGACCCCACTGATCCCGGGGCACAGATAAGGGTCGCAAGAGAGAGGGTGACGTGTCGTCCCTCTGCCGTGTACGGCTTGTCGAGCAGACGAGCACTTAGCGGCACCGTCTCGTCGAGTCCCGCCAGGAGGAGGAAGTCGTCACCACCGACGTGCCCGACCTGCGTGCCGGGGAACGCGTGCGCGAGATCCGCCAGTGCTTGCCCGATCTCGCGGATCAGGTCGTCCCCCGCCGCGAACCCGACCGTGTCGTTGACCAGCTTGAAGCTGTCGACGTCCAGCCAGGAGATCGCGAAGATCTCGCCGAGCTCGATGCGCCTGTCCACCTCCTTCGCGACCGCGTCACTACCGGGAAGGCGCGTCAGCGGACTCAGTGCGGCGGCCTGCTCCACCTTGAGCTCGGCGACACCGCGCACAACGTCGGCCACGCGCACAACACCCATGCACCGCTCGTTGTGGTCCACGACGATGAGGTCGTCGTTCGTGCGCTCACGGTTCGCACCCGTCACCACGTCCAGAAGGTCGAGCGCCGACGACTCGGTGCCGATGACGTGTGGCTTGTCCGCGAGACGCGCGGCCTCTCTCTTGGCGTGCAGGGCGTGCCCGTACGGACCGGTCACCGCGAGCAGGAACCGGTTGCGGTCCACCGACCACTTCGGGCGGCCCTCGTCGTCCACGAGAACGACACCCGTGACCGAAGGCTGCGAGGCCAGGACCTCCCGCACTTCTTCGCTCGTGGCGTGCTCGGGCAGCACCGTGGCGGGGTGCAGGAAGGCCGTGATGCGGGGACCCGTGTTGCTGCGCCGGATCTCGCCGGTCTCCGTGACCGCCTCGGGCGCGATGCGGGCGTTCACCGCCGGCCGCCGCTGCGGGGGCGCGAGAAGCCTGCCCTGCGCGTACCCCACCCCCAGCTTGCGCAGATAGGTCAGCTCCGCCTCGGTCTCCACGCCCTCGGCCACGACCTGGCCGCCCGTGTACTCGCCGAGGTGCACCAGCGACTTCACCAGCGCGCCCCGCGCGGCGTCGTCGGGCAGCGAGCGGACGATCTCGCGGTCGAGCTTGACGTAGTCCGGCGAGGCGCTGGTCAGCAGACCGAGCGGCACGTCGCCCTCGCCCACGCAGTCGAGCGCGATGCGGAAACCGTTGTTCCGCAGCGTCTGCATCCCACGGGCCAGACGGCCGCGGTTGGCGCGTGAGTACGGCTCGCCGATCTCGATGACGATGCTGTCCGGCGACCGTCCCGCGTCCCGGAGAGCACCGTAGAGAGGGCTCATGACCTCGGGCTTGTCCGCGATCGTGATCGCGAGCAGGTTCACGTGCAACGGCAGCAACAGGTCGAAGTCGGCCGCGGACCGGATCGCGCGGCAGGCGAGTCCGACGTCGGCGTTGGCCAGCAGGCCCGCCCGGAAGGCGGCCTGGAGCAGATCCTGCACGCTGCCGTCGTGCGGCCGGGCCAGAGCCTCGATCGCGACGACGCCCCCGGTGTTCAGGTTGAACAGCGGCTGGAAGGCGAACCTGACGTCATCCAGCAATGCGGGCACGTACCGATCGTGCCGGTGCGAACGAGCGGCTCCAAGCGGGTTCACCAGCTGTTCACGATGTTGGCGACCATTTGCCACGCCGGGACTGCGTTCGGTGACACGACGTTCACGCTGGGAGTTCAGCGCGGGAGTTTCCACCTGAGGTGGCCTGGAGCCGTGCGGAACAACGCGAGCATGGCGGCTGCTGTTCCTTTGACGTCCTCACGGCCGGACAGGTACGCACGCTGATGCTCCGGCTCAAGTCGGAAGAACACCTCGAAGAAGTCCAGCGTCTCGTCCGGGCTGAGTCGGAGAAGCGCTTCAAGGCCCCTCATGCGCATCGCCTGCACGATGCGCGCCTTCATCGGCCAGATGACGTGCCGGGGATCCTCGTTCGCCTTGATCGCCCCGGCGACCCGCGGCGCGAGCTGCAGTGAGGTGGCGACGCTGTAGCCGGTGGCGGGGTGGATGAAGCCGGCCGCGGCGCCGAACGCGGTGCCCGCGGCCCTCGGTGCGTCGAGGGGGAAGCGCACTCGTTCCTCTTCCTGGCCCGGGGCGAGGCGCGCGTGCAGGCGTTCACGGAGTTCCTGCAGAGGCATGCCCGGCCGGCGTGCCAGGCAGGTTTCCTCCACCAGGACACGGTTGGCACCTAGAGGGACCGTGTAGAGGAACGTGTCGCCGTTGCCGCGCCAGTCCATCAACGTGGTCTCGGTGCTGTCCGACTCGATGACCGTGCCTACAGCTGTTTGCTCAGCACGGCCCTTGCGCGCACCTGTCGCGTTGAACGTGTAGCGCGCCGGCTCCGGCCGTTGGAGCACCTCGACCGTGTCGGGCAGTTCGTGGAGCTTCGCGTTGTCCAACACGACGTAGGTGCGCTGGATCTGGTGCTCCTCGCGCGCGTACGCGCGAACAGTGGTGCTCACGGCCCTGGTCGGTGTGTTGGGCGGGAGCTCGTCGGCCCACGCGCCGTACGTCGCCGTCCAGGGACGATGTGGACGGCGGTCGACTATCGCTGTGTGGAGTCCTTCGTGCGCACACGCCCGTGCGAGCGCACGGCCAGCCGGACCTCCACCAATCACCACCACGTCGAACGTCACGAGGTCCATGATTGACCTTGTGGCCAAGACCTACCGTCAGCACCTCGTCCGTCGTGTCGGCAACGTCGTCATCAGCCGCGCCATTGCGCTCGGCATCGCGCCCTCCTACTACGTGCTGCTGACCATCCGTGGCCGGCGCAGCGGTGCTGAGCGGACGATTCCCATTCGCCTGATGTCCTATGACGACCAGGAGTGGCTCGTCGCGCCGTACGGCGTTCGCGACTGGGTGCACAACGCACGGGCAGCCGGTTCGGCGGTCCTGCGAAGGGGACGCAGGTCACGTCAAGTCGTTTTGAACGAGGTTTCCGCGGCCGTTGCGGCGCCCGTGCTGGCCGCTTATGTGCGCAAAGAGCCTGTGACGAGGCCTTTCTTCGACGCTCGGGTCGGAGACCCCGTCTCGGCGTTCGAGGCGGAGGCAGACCGCCATCCGGTGTTCTCGGTGACGAACGCGCAGGTCACCGATGGTGCAGGCGCTTAGGTGACCCCCCGATTTGGAGATCGAAAGTGCCCCGTGTAATGTTCTCCAAGTCAGAGCGACACGGGCCGGGAAACAAGCCGGAACGGGCTTGACCACAAAGCCGGAAGACAAGAGTCTCTAAGAGGCCGATTTGACACCGGCGAGCAACACCAAATAAGCTTTGCAACACAAGCCCCGGAAGTAAGTCAGCGTG